>DATNQR010000558.1:0-3562 GCA_036703905.1 Thermosynechococcaceae cyanobacterium | reverse complement strand
GAGCGATCAACTGCCTGCACCGTATCTGTCCAGACTTGAATTACTCCTGCCGTCAGGAGCGAATCGAGAAATTCTCGGAAGCGATCGCCTTTAGGCGATAGGTAGCACGTCCCATGGTCGGCCCAGGTGTTTTGCAGTCGTCGCGTCGCCACGCGACCGCCTACACCACGGGATTTTTCTAGCACCACGAGGCGAAGCCCCGCCTGATGCAACTCTTTAGCGCAGGTCAGCCCAGCGATTCCCGCCCCAATCACCGCTACATCATAGTGCGACAAATCTGTGTGAGCTGAATCTGTATGAGCCGAATCTGTCATGTCCAGTCTCTCTAGGGCCTGTTGTTCGGCTTCATCATAGCGCTCTGTTTTCGCCAAAAATCCTGTCAAGATGAAATTGCGATTTGACGAAGATGGGCAGAGCACGAGAAGAATTGCTGCGGTTATAGCGGTAGACAAACAGCTTAGGACATTGGGTTTGATGGCGCTGCGCTGCTCTCTCAACCAACTGGCTTGGATTTCAGAGTCGATCGATAACCTGATTAATAACTTCTTCAAGAGGTCGGGAATTTAGCTGACAGAAATTTTCGTTTACCTGTCTTTCCTCATCTCGTCAAATTCCTAGAGCAAAACTCCTTAAAATAGATATCCTGAGTCTGAAGAACTATGGAACCCGAAGTCATCACCCTACTGTCCAAGCGAGAACTGGAGAAAATGCGTCAGGCAGGCTACCTGGCAGCCAAGCTGTTGAGGCATCTGGAGCCGTTAGTGCAGCCTGGAGTCAGTACGCTGGAACTCAACGACGAAGCCGAACGCTGGACGCAAGCCCACGGAGCTAAGAGTGCGCCTCTGGGCTATAAGGGCTTCCCTAAGTCCATCTGCACCAGCATCAATGAGGTGGTTTGCCACGGAATTCCCAACAGCAAGCAGATCCTTAAAGAGGGCGACATCATCAACATTGACGTGACGCTGATCCTAGACGGCTACCACGGCGATACATCCCGCATGTTTTTCGCGGGGGAACCGAGTCCTGTGGCCAAGAAGCTTGTGGCGGTGACGGAAGAGTGCCGCCGCCGGGGGATCGAAGCGGTGAAACCAGGAGCAAGAGTGGGCGACATTGGGGCGGCAATCCAGGAATATGCTGAGGCTGAAGGCTTTTCGGTGGTGCAGGATTTTGTTGGGCACGGCATCAGCAATGTGTTCCACACTGCACCGCAGATCCCTCACTACGGTAAGCGAGGTACAGGCCGCAAGCTGCGATCGGGCATGGTGTTCACGATCGAACCCATGATCAACGAAGGTACGTGGGAAGTGGAGTTGCAGGCGGACAAGTGGACTGCCCTGACCAAAGACCGCAAACTCTCGGCTCAGTGCGAACATACGATCGCCGTCACCGCCGATGGGGTGGAAATCCTCACGCCCTACCCTGACACGGATGTTGTCTGAACTGGGGCAGCCTAAGCCACGATCGCCCTGGAAACTTGTAGCAGCCCTGCTGGGGGGCGGTTTGCTAGGGCGGGGGACGATCGCTTTTTTTCTGCCTCCCGGCTTCGATGAAGCTTACTACTACCTCTACACGCGCCATCTGGACTGGAGCTACTTCGACCATCCGCTCATGGTGGCGCTGTCCACTGGGTTTGGGGTGGCGCTGACGGGAGAGGTTTCGCAATTTACAATCCGCCTCGGAGCGCTGCTGCTGCACACTGGAGCGCTGCTGCTGCTGTATCTGACAGCTCGGCGCTTGTTTTCTGAGCAGGCGGCGGTGTTGACTTTGACGATCGCCTCTCTCGTGCCGATCTTTCTGATGGGCTTCGGCGTTCTCACTCTGCCCGATAGTCCCTTGATCTTTTTCTGGACAGCTGCTCTGCTTGTTGCCAGCCACGAATTCTTCCCGCCTACTGCCTACCGTCCGAGTTGGCGGCTGGTGATCGTCGGTTTTCTCACGGGTCTGGCTTGCCTGAGTAAGTATCACGGACTAGCGCTGGGAGTCGGATTTCTGGGATTTTGCCTGCTCAGTCCGCCTCACCGCGCCGCCCTGCGATCGCCGTGGCTGCTGGCGGGCGTGGGATTGTTTCTGCTAGCGATCGCGCCGATCGTTGTCTGGAACAGCCAGCACGACTGGATTTCCCTTCGCTTCCAATCTGCCCGTGCCCTTCCCGATCGTGGCTACAGTTTTCTTGAACTCCTGGGAGTCTTCTTCGTCGGCAACGCCTACCTTTTTCCTACCTTTGGGTTTCCCCTTTGGTGGGCAATGGGGCGATCGCTGCTTAAGGCAGCAAAACTCAAAACTCAAAGCGCTCCCGCTCTCCTCATTCTCTGCCTTTCTCTTCCGATCGTCCTCGGCTTCACTTTTTTAGGCGGCTACCGGCCGATTTTGCCCACTTGGGCCGCGCCAGGATTTTGGAGCGCTACGCTGCTGCTGGGAAATTGGGCAGCGGAGTGGGCGGCGCGATCGCGGCGGCGCTGGCTAGTAGGTTCGGGATTGGTGATCGCCACGCTGCTGCTAGTGGGGTTGCTGCACCTGACGATCGGGCTACTGCAAAAACCTGGACAATCAACGCTGGGCGGCGGACTTGTACCCGTCACCACAGATGCTTCGGTGCAAATGCTCGATATTCAGCAGTTGCGACGACGACTGGCGGATTCAGCGATCGTGCGATCGGCGCTGACCCAAGCAGATTTTGTGTTCACGAGCGAGATTTTTCTAGCAGGTCAGGTGGGCATGGCGATCGCGCCCTTGAGCGATCGACCCATCACCTGCCTCAGCGAGGATCTGCGCGGGTTCGCTTTCTGGTCACAGAGTCAGGATTGGGTGGGCAAAACGGGGCTGTTCTTCGTATCTCAGCGTTTAGCCGGAGCGACTTCTTACACAGATTACTTTCGCCAGATTGAGAAAATTGCGGAAGTGCAGATCGATCGAGGTGGCGTGACGGTGGAGGTAATCCAAATCTATCGCTGCGAAGACTTACTCAAACCCTATCTGCGTCCCTACGGGTGATAGCTAGGTTCAGAATGGGATTAGTGGGTATCCAGTGCGAAGAACCGATGCTGATCCACTTGAACAGATTTTTTCAAAGCTTTGGCGATCGCCGTTAGAGCTGGGGACAGATGGGGCACTCTCGTTGTAATAAAGGATTTTGCCTTTGCTCCACGAAGCCCTTCTACTTTGATCCTGTCTATGTGTGCCTATCTGCTTACTACTTCAGCAGGGTCAAACTATCGAATTGAGGAATTTAAAAGTGACTGAAATGAAGTTTAACAGATTGATCAGAGATGAAATCAATCGAATCGTTGAACTGCGCGGCCTAGAGGTCAGTTCGCTTGAGCATTTCGCACAATTTGTGATTGAGAACTACAAAAAGAACGATCCAAAGCCCAAGCCATCAAAAACTATCAAGGTTAAACCTTTATCGCTTCCCCAGTTGAAGGATTGCATCTATAAGCATTTTGGAGTTTCAGGCACAGCGGAATTAAAGAAGTCAGGGACTTTTCAAATGGTTACAAATGGCATGGAGAAAGTTGATTTAAGTAAGAAAGACGGTTGGGAGAAACTGTACCGTACACAAATT
>DATNQR010000557.1:0-6986 GCA_036703905.1 Thermosynechococcaceae cyanobacterium | reverse complement strand
CTCTTGAGGGGTGAGATCCAATCCGCCGATCAACTCTCGTAGCGAAGTTTGCGCCTGGCGGTAGTTGAGTTCGGCTTGAATGTCGTCAAAGCTGAGAATCGCTTCGTCAAGCTCTTGTTGTGGGCTGGCGTGGTCTAACGGGGGCAGATCTGACATGGATACGAATTGTCCAGGCGAGCGATCGAAGTGGCTGCTTCCATCCTACTCAGCTTCTCTGGCGATCGTGAGTACGATCGTGCTTCCTCGGATCACGTTTTCGGCAAGTACCGGAAAAGCCTTCAAGAGTCGTTAAGCTTTAGTCATCTGTTCTCTGCAAGAATTATGAGCGTCGACCTCTGCTGGTATCTCTATCGCGTGCGACCTAAAGAAGCTCCAGAGATGAGGAAAGCCTTTAAGAAAGCCATAAAGCAATCTCAGATTGCTGAGGAGACTAAAGCGTTCCTTCAAGCGTGGCCGGAGACTCCTGAAGATGGCGCTGAATGGGAGCGTTGGTTCAGTGCAGCCTACAAAGTTCTCTATCCTGATGCTTTTACAAAGCTTCTCGAAAGTGTTGTAGCTGGGCAGACAATCTTACAAGCAAACTCGAACAGTTTAGAATTTGTTTGCACCAATCGTATTGGGGCAGCGATGATGCTCTGCGAAGGATTAGGCTTCGCTCGTGCCCGTCGCTTACCTGGTTACTTTGGCAACTTGTTTATTCCGCCAGAAGAAACAGCGAGCGCTCTGGAGCAAGTAAAGCAAATTTTTTCAGAGGTAACCTCTACTGAATTTGTTGAGAGAGCCGCTGCAATCGGAAGCTACGGCGACAACGACAGACAAGCCAAAGAGCTAGCGATTTTGCTACCACTACAACTGCAAAGAGTTTCATACGAAGGTGATGGTCTTCTTGCCCTCAGCCATCCTTGCGTTGGTGCAATTCCTTACCCGGAAGGCGGTGAAGAATATGACGAGTATTAGCGCTAGTTAATCCGCTCCCAAGCTCTGATTAGAATAGACGTTTGAAGACAGGGCTACGGAGGGGCATGACCTCGCAGAACAAGGTCATGGAGCAATCTTAAGGGTGGATTTCTTCTTAGAAATTTCCTAAGAATGAGCAACTGTAAGGAAGGAAGACATGGAAGGCGCTGATACCGCATTGCAGCAGGGAGTTGAGGAGCTGGCTTACGGAAAGTTCGATCGCGCCGCCGCCCGATTCCAGCAATTGGCCGAAGCCGAGCCGGAAGAGCGATCGGTCTACTGGTATTTGGGTGTGGCGCTACTGCTGCTGGGGCAAGAGGCCGAAGCCCAAACCACCTGGATGCTGGCCATGATGGCAGGGGAACCAGAGCAGATCGAGCAGTGGACGGGGGAACTGGTGGCGGTGCTGCGATCGCAAGCAGAGCAGCAGGAGCAACTGGGCAACACCGCCAACGCTTGGGCGCTGCGGCAACATCTGCGGGAAATTGCTCCCACGGATCTGTCGAATTTGCTGCACTTGCTGGTGCGCTCAACCGAGCTTCCCGGCTTTGAGCGATCGCAGCTGAGGGATCTGGTGACGGACTGGGAGATTTTGCCGCTTTTGCAGACTGCTTCTGAAACTGATGGAGTGATCGACTCTTCTCTGCTGCTGCAAACCCTGGAGCGGCTGCTCGAAGTTGCGCCATTGGAACCGGTGACGCTGGAGTTGACTCAGGTTGGTTTAAGTCGTCATCCTGAGCCGAGCGCTTGGGTGCTGATGGTGTTGGGGGCAGCAATCCGCATTGGCTACGGCATTGGGCAGGCCCGACTGTCTGTGGATTACGCCCTGCTTTGTCTTCAAGCGTATCCCACCGACCCGAATATTCTCAGCCACCTGTCCGGGTTCTACCAGCGCTCCAATCAACACACAAAGAGTATTGAGATAGCGCGGCAACTATATTCCCTGGCAGAAACCGTACCAGAGCAGATCATTGGCGCATTCATCTTGCTGCGATCTCTCCTCAAGGCTGGCGGCCACTGGTCAGAAATTTTTGTCCTTCTAGATCAGCAAGCCGATTTAATCCAAGCGCTAACGGACGATTCGCCTGCGAATTTGCCCCCGGAAGTGATGCTGCAATTGGTCAACTCCACCTTTTTTCAACCTTACGTGCGCGATTCCCTAGCGCTGAATCGCCAGAGCCAAAACGCCCTACAGGCTTTCTGCCAAACCTGCGTTGAGGCTTATGCAGGGGAGACGATCGCCCGCTACCGCCAGGGGTTTGCCCAGCGTCCACCCAGAGGCGATCGCCCGCTCCGTATTGGCTACGTTTCCCACTGCTTGCGGCGGCATTCGGTGGGTTGGCTGAGCCGCTGGCTGTTCCAGCACCACGATCGCGATCGGCTTGAGATCTACGGCTACTTCTGGAACTACGAACCGGATGCCAGTGACGATCTCCAGGAATGGTTTCTGCACAACGTCACTGTAGCGAGGACTTTTCGCTGCGATGGTCGGGCGATCGCCGAGCAAATTTTCGCTGACGAAGTAGACATCCTGGTGGATCTCGACAGCCTCACCTCTGATATTGGCTGCGAAATCATGCTGCTGAAGCCTGCGCCAGTGCAAGCGACCTGGCTAGGCTGGGATGCCACTGGAAACCCCGCGATCGATTACTTCATTGCTGATCCCTACGTTCTGCCAGACTACGCCGAAGCCCACTACCGCGAAAAGCTTTGGCGGCTACCTCAAACCTACATCGCTGTAGATGGCTTCGAGATTGGCGTGCCCAGCCTGCGCCGCGATCAGTTGAACATTCCCGCCGACGCTGTGGTTTACTGGAGCGGGCAAAGTCCCTTCAAGCGGCATCCCGAAACGGTGCGATCGCAGTTGCAAATCATCAAATCCGTGCCCAACAGCTACTTTTTGATCAAGGGCATTGTCAGTGGCGAAAAGGCTGAGGCTGAGGCCCAGTGGGTCGAGAAGTACTTTCTGGAACTGGCGGCGGAAGTTGGCGTGGATGTTGAGCGGTTGCGCTTCTTGCCGGAGGTCGCCCTAGAAGCGGTACATCGGGCTGACCTAGGTATTGCTGACGTGGTGCTGGACACCTACCCTTACAACGGTGCAACCACAACCATGGAAACCTTATGGATGGGTATCCCGATCGTCACCCGCGCTGGAGAACATTTCTCCAGTCGTAATAGCTATGCCATGATGCAAAATGTGGGCATCACTGAGGGCATTGCCTGGTCTGCTGAGGAGTATGTAGAGTGGGGCGTGAAACTGGGGCGATCGTCAGAACTGCGTCAGCAGATCGCTTGGAAACTGTGGAAATCCCGTCAAACAGCCCCGCTCTGGAATGCCCGCCAGTTCACCCGCGAAATGGAAACTGCCTACGAGGGAATGTGGAAAGAGCAAGCAAAACGCTTTTCTACGCCTGCACCAGACGCGCCTGGGCTAGATCACGAATTAAGCTAATCCTGGAATCAATATATGTCTGAACGTGGGTCACTTCTTCAGTGCTGAGGGTGCTGCGACTACTCAACTGACTGAGCAGCTGCTCCACCAAGTCCGTATCGTCAAGCTTAAGGAGAACTTTTGCTTGAGTTTCTTCAACAATGCCCCAAACCTGACGCAATAAAGTAACACTCATCCACTTACCCCACTGGATTAGATACCTAGATTTTAATACTTTTTTAAGATTTCAGAGAGTTGTGTTTCACTTTCTACCTAAAGGCTGAAAGCAAGCCATAGCTAAGCTAGACAGGTTTGACGATCGTCTCTCATCTCAGCAATCTCAGCCATGAGCATATTTTTTCACGAGCAGATCTACCGGACTCCTGAGGCGATGACCAAGCTCAAAGAGCCTATCATTACGCTCTGCGGTGCTGGCGCTCTGGGAGCCAATATTGCAGAGAATCTGACCCGCTCTGGAGTGGGCAGCTTGCAGGTGATTGACTGCGATCGCATCGAAGAGCGTAACCTCTCCACCCAGCCTTACTACCGCTCAGATATTGGAGCCTTCAAAGCAAAGATTCTGGCTAATCAGCTCTACCGAGCGATCGGGGCTAAAGTCGTCCCGGAGACTAAGCGCTTGACTTCAGAAAATGCAGCCCAACTTCTCAAAGGCAGCGCTCTTGTGATCGATGCTTTCGACAACAGCGTGGCTCGGCAAGCAGTGAAAGACTGCTGCAAAGCTGCAAATCTACCCTGTCTGCACGTTGGGTTAGCTGGCGACTACGCCGAGATTGTGTGGAACGAAGAGTATCGGGTTCCGTCCGCCATCAATGATGATGTTTGCGACTATCCCTTGGCACGGAATTTGGTGCTCCTGGCAGTTGCGATCGCTAGTGAGACGATCGTCAATTTCATCACTACCGGGGAGAAATCTAGCTTCACTATCACGCTCAAAGATATGTCCATCCAACCAATGAGCTAACCTAATCAACCCAACAACTTAATTCAACAAAAAACGGGCTACCTGATTCAGGTAGCCCGCTAGTTTGGGAACGCGTAGAGAAACTACTTTTGCAGCACCAGCTTGACGTTGGCATTCTGCAAACCGGGGCGCTTAACCTCAGCCAAGGTCTTGTTCACAGCGTACTTCTGGTTGATCGAGTTGATCAGTTCGGTTTGGTTGTGCTTCTTGGCCACACCCCAGAGGTCAGCAATCAGGTCGAAAGACCCATCAGCATTGCGCGACCAGCCCAGATCATACTCACCATCCAAAACAGCAACGATGTCCGAGCGAACCCGTTGACCGTTGTAGCCACGAACATCAGCTTCAGACTTGACAGAGATACCCAGATCGCGCAGAGAAGCCTTCAGGATTTCTGCATCGGTAATTTTGGTACGCAGGGTGCTAAAGTGAGACATTTGGGTTTCCTCCTGTGGAGATTTGAGAACAACGTTTAGGTGGTTGAGAGAAGTTTCAGGGTTTGAGTTTTGGGCTTTGAGTTGTTGAAGAACTCGTGGCCCAAGTCTTGAACCACAAAACTGGGTGCGCTGCTAGCAAGGAGCTAGCCTTTCCTCCTGTTGGGAGCAGGAGAAAGCTTTTAGAACTCAAGTCGCTGATACTCAGCAACTGAGGATGCCGCAGGTCGCGCGCGCTGCCGTGCCCAGTCCCGAAGGGCCGTTACCTGCTCGGTCATTGTCTTGGAAAGCGGCAGAGTGGACTTGATTGCCGCAATAATGTCGAGTTGGCTAAACTCCCGATCCTGAGCGAAGGCTTCATACATTGCTGCAATCAGCGCCTGCTCGATCTCGGCTCCTGAGTAGCCATCGCAGACATTGGCTAGTTGCTCTAGGTCAAACCGAGCAATTTCCCGTCGCCGCTTTCCGAGGTGAATCTTGAAAATCTCTCTGCGCTCTTCGGCAGTGGGCAGATCGACGAAGAAAATTTCGTCAAATCGTCCTTTTCGCAGAAACTCTCCAGGCAATCGCTCCACACGGTTTGCCGTTGCCATAACAAACACAGGAGAAGACTTTTCCTGCATCCAGGTGAGAAATGAGCCAAAGATGCGGCTGGAAGTGCCTCCATCAGAATCGGCTGAACCAGTGCTGCCTGCAAAAGCTTTGTCAATCTCATCAATGAACAGGATAGCCGGGGAGATGGATTCCGCCGTCTTGAGGGCATTTCGCAGGTTGGCTTCCGATCGTCCCACCATTGACCCATCGTAGACTCGACCCATATCTAGCCTCAGCAGGGGCAATCCCCACAGGCGAGAAGTGGTTTTGGCGATGAGCGACTTGCCGCAACCGGGAACTCCCAGAATCAGCATTCCTTTAGGCTGGGGCAACCCATACTCCCTAGCACGTTCGGTGAAAGCATCCGATCGTTGCTTCAGCCAGTGCTTCAGTTCCTCTAGCCCACCAACTGCTTCAAGCGTCTCATCTTCTTCAATGTACTCTAGGATGCCATTACGCCGAATCAGTTGCTTCTTCTCAGATAGGACAACATCTACTTCTTCCTCGGTCAAGCGGCCAGCAGTAACCTGAGCTTTGCGGTAAACTTTCTCTGCTTCGTCCCGCGTCAGTCCCAAAGCTGCCTTCAGCAACTTCTCCCTAGCCTCGGTTGAAATTTTGCGAGTACGACTCACTTCTAGCTGCTGAGAAAGCACTTGGTTAAGCTCTGCCATGTTAGGCATAGCAAAATCCAAAACAGCGACTTCCTTTTCTAGCTCGATCGGGATCTGCTGCACCGGAGACATCAAAATAATCGTCTTTTGAGTTCCCTTAAAGCTGGCAATTGCGTCCCGTAGCCAGCGCGTCACGGCGGGAGAATCTACGAAGGGATGAAGATCCTTGAAGACAAATAATCCTGGCTCACGCTGCCTTGTAACCCACTCGATCGCCGCTTCAGGCGAAACGGTGTTGTGCTGCGTCACGTTCCGAGGCTGACCATACTCTACGATGCCGTGGGTCACAGTCCAAAGGAAAATACGACGTTGTGGTTTACCCTGAGCAATGGCAGCGATCGCTTGCTCGGCCCGCTCTTCCTCAGAAGTCACCAGATAGATCAGAGGATATTGAGCTTGGATCAAAACGTTAAGTTCTTCTTGCATAACTTTGACCCACTGAGGACAACGTGAACTTCTAGCTTTGCCTTGCATCCGTTGGGCTGAAGGTTAATTCAGCGTGACCGGCTACACCTGGAACAAACCTTGAACCTAGCAGGGAACAAGTTCCCCTTCCCCCTGAGCGTTGACTGAGCCAGCTTTCTGAGCTGGAAGACTGTCATCCGTCAGGATTCCTGCCTGGCTTCGGAGCGAAACCATCTCACCACTTTGGAGAGCAACTGGAGAATCACAATCTGGGCAGGCATAAACCCGGTTCGCCTGTCCATGTGCCTCGCATCGTTCAACCACCTCCGAGTGAGACAGATAGAAGACGATCGCCTTCTGAGCAATCTCTGTCATGGTCTCGGAATCAACTGCCGCTCTAATCTTGAGTTGGCGGTGCAGCTCTGGTGGAAGATATAACGTAACCTTCTGCTTCTCTTGCATGGGACTCTCAGTTCTTGTACCCGGGTATGTATGACAGATTATCGGTTGGA
>DATNQR010000556.1:0-2609 GCA_036703905.1 Thermosynechococcaceae cyanobacterium | reverse complement strand
TCCACCAGTCCTAGCTCGTCAATCACTCCCGCTATCAGACCCAAGTGGTCTAAGTTCTCGATCTGCAAGCTGCAACCCCGATTGCTTCTACCCCTTATCCTTAGCTCTTTTGCTATTCTTTGTCTACCTGCGGAATGTCGGCTTGAGTACTGATTTTCAGCCCAAACGGAGTGAGGTTTGGCTAGTCAATCTTGAGCCAACTTTGGGAGCTGAGATCAGGAAAACCCGTCCCGTTGTCGTCATAAGCTCCAACAGTATTGGCAAACTACCTATCAAGCTAGTTGTCCCGATTACAGACTGGAAAACCTCTTTTGCTCGCAACCTCTGGCACATTCAACTTGAACCAGACGATGAGAATGGACTGACAAAAGTTTCAGCGATCGATACTTTGCAATTGCGCGGTGTAGATACCCAGCGATTCATCCGCAAGCTAGGAAAACTCTCTAGCGAAAAGGTAGCAGAAGTTGCGCTTGTGATCGCTGCTGTTATTGAGTTACAACCTGAAGATTAAGGAACGGGTTGTGTGCGATCGCCTTCTGTCCCGATGTAACTGCGCGGTCGGGCTTTGTTGGGTGGGGGCGATCGCCATTACCTACACCAGACCCAAAAGACTGACCAACAGCGCTTGTTGGGCGTGCATCCGGTTCTCGGCTTGATCCCACAGGCGAGACTGGGTTCCCTCCATCACGCCCTCAGTAATCTCTTCGCCTCGGTGCGCTGGAAGACAGTGCAGGACGATCGCGGTCGGATCTGCATACTCCAGTAGCGCTTCGTTCACCTGGTAGGGCTGGAAAATGGGAATGCGAGTTTCAGCTAAGTCCTCCTGCCCCATGCTGGCCCAAACATCCGTGTAGAGAGCCTGCGCTCCTTTGGCAGCGGTGATCGGGTCAGTCGTCACCAATACCTCAGAGCGACCGTTGGCGATCGCGGTGGCCTGCTCAACGATCGTTTCTAGGGGCGCGTAGTCTGGCGGCGTAGCGATGCGAACGTTTACTCCAGACAGGGCACAGCCCAACAGCAGCGAGTGGGCTACGTTGTTGCCGTCTCCCAAATAGGTCAGAGTTATGCCCGCTAGTGTTCCGAAAGTTTCCTGAAGGGTTTGCAAATCTGCCAGAATTTGACAGGGGTGTTCTAGATCAGTGAGGGCGTTAATGATGGGGATTTTGGCGTAGTGGGCAAAGGTTTCCAGGTCTTGCTGATCGAAGGTGCGGATGGCCAGAATATCCAGGTAGCGATCGAGGACTCTGGCCGTATCAGCGATCGGCTCTCCTCGGCTCACCTGAGTCACATTAGGGTTGAGATCCAATACCTGACCACCCAGCCGATACATAGCGGCCGTGAAGCTCACACGAGTTCGGGTTGAGGCTTTGTGAAACAGCAACCCCAGGGTTTTCTGACATTTAGGAGCCAGGGAACCCGCCTTCAGGTCTGCTGCAAGCTGGAGCAAATCCCGCAGTTCTTCCACTGTCAAATCCGTCAGTGCCAGCAGATCCCGCCCTTTCAGTGCTGCCATGCTCCTCACCCTTCGCGATCGCTGCGTCTCTCAATGTGTGTCTAAAACGCTATCAGAATCTCGCTGCGATCGTCTAACGAAATTCCTCACTTTTTCGGAGTCCTCCCGTGCCCCAACCTACCCACGGCATCCAGCCCCCTCTGACCTTCCTCCCTCCCGCCCTCAACCTCAAAGTTGTGTGGGTGCTGCAACGGCTTTTGCCCGCGATCGTGCGGGTTCGTAGTCCGATCGTCGAGATCACGGCCCACAACGTTGAAGCACTGGTTGAGCTATACCGACAGTTTCAGGCAGGCGAAGCCCGATTCATGGTTGCGTTTCGGCATCCCAGTGCAGATGATCCGCTGTGTTTGGCGCATCTGCTGTCTCGCTCGGTTCCCCAAGCCGCTCGGCAGCAGGGCGTGAAGCTGCGATCACCTATCCATGCCCACTTTCTCTACGATCGCGGCATTCCTCTCTGGGCAGGGAAGTTTATGGGCTGGCTCTACTCACGCCTAGGCGGAACTCCGATCCATCGCGGCAAGATTGACCTTCAGGGAATGCGATCAGCCCGCGAGTTGTTTGTGAACGGAACCCTACCGATCGCGGCCGCCCCGGAAGGCGCAACCAATGGCCACACAGAAATCGTTAGTCCTCTAGAGCCAGGCCTGAGCCAGCTTGCGTTCTGGTGCGTGGAGGATCTGCATAAGGCAGGACGATCGGAAGCTGTCCTGGTTGTGCCCCTTGGAATTCAGTACCACTACATCACGCCGCCCTGGAAAGCATTAGCTCACTTGCTGAGCCAGCTAGAAGCCGATGCAGGCTTGACTTCCGCTGCTCCAAATTCCAGTGCTCCAAATTCCAGCCCTGTTGAGGGAACCAACCCCACTGATTTATATCCTCGGCTCTACCGTCTGGGAGAACATTTGCTGCAAGTAATGGAGCAATACTACACGCGCTTCTACCATCAAGACTTGCATCAGGGGACGATCTCGCCCACTGAATCGTCGTCTGACCTTGCGGCCTTTGCTACACGCCTGAATACTCTGCTAAATGCTGCGCTGGGCGTGGCGGAACAGTACTTTAACTTGCAGCCCAAAGGAAGCGTGATCGATCGCTG
>DATNQR010000555.1:0-2818 GCA_036703905.1 Thermosynechococcaceae cyanobacterium | reverse complement strand
AGTCCTGGTGCAGGCGCAACGTTCTGGTTCACCTTGCCGATCGTCTCTCAAAGCAATGACTAGAATTGCCGTCAGCTCTACACCCGATTGGCTACGCTCTTTCCTCGCAGCGCATTGCGACGATTCTCGAAGACCTGCACTACGCCATTGGCAATCGTGTCTACTACTTGACAATCGCACCTGTCTAAAAACTCTTCTGCGCCCAACTCGCCCTTGAAGAAGGATTTTGCATGGGTCAGCAGACGTTTGGACGCTGAGAAGCCGATCGACTTGATGATGAAAGTTGTGACAGGAGAATTTTTAATGTCGTAGCTTGAAGTTTGGCCCCGTCCCTTTTCGATCAGGCTCAAAACCTCCCACTCCACAGGGGTTTCGGGGGGAACTGCTGCCGGAATCTGTGGTAGAAAGTTTTCGAGCTGGGCAATAGATCGCCCCATTGAAGGCAATTCTCCCATCATTGTCGCCAAGGGAATCTCCTTACCGATGCGCTGGGAAAGGGCTTCAATCACCCCGATCGACAAAAGCTTGCAGCCGAGGTATAGTCGCGCCACCTCCAGATTTTTCTGGGTTTGAGCGATTTGCTGCTGATAGATCGCCTCTTCTGGCTCGTTCTGAAACTGCTGAAATACCAGCTCCGGCTTCAGGAAGTACATAAACCCTTCCATCTTCTGCATAGAGACGCGGTAGCCGTTCACCGTGTAGGAATTGGCGTTCTTAAGATCATGGTTAGTCTCCGGTAGCAAATTCCAGGTGTTGTCTAGAAAATCTGCGGAGGAGGGGTAGGCAAAGTTCTCAATATCCCGGTTAGCCATACGAACGGCTCGCTTCACCGCCCTCACCAAATCTGCCTCGTGCCAGCCCAGCCCAAAGGAATGATCGACCTGTCTCAACCGTTGGCAGAGACGATCGCTAGGACTTAAGCCCGTTTCTGACCGGCCCCGGAA
Organism: Thermosynechococcaceae cyanobacterium; assembly: GCA_036703905.1. Lineage (GTDB taxonomy): Bacteria > Cyanobacteriota > Cyanobacteriia > Leptolyngbyales > Leptolyngbyaceae > DATNQR01. The sequence continues at coordinate 1,874 of DATNQR010000555.1, read as the reverse complement.
GGGAATTGTCGTCTCAATACAAACCGAAATTTCTGCGATTTTCTGTGCTGGCAGGGCGTGTTCCAAGGACTTGGCCGCAATCACCGCACTCAAGAATTCGTTTTGTCCCGCAGTAGGAATCAGGCTTTGTCCCGCACTGAAACCAAAAATCTGCATCACCATCTCAAACAGCCTGTTGCTAGGCAGTTCTGATCGCTCCAGAATGATCAGTTCTCCCTGCACTTCTTTGACAAATGGTGCAATGCAGCGACTAATGTTGACGCTCATACCTTGGTCTACCTGGACATACACCAAGTCGTGAAACAGCGCCGCCAAAACTTCGATCGCGTCTCCCTGATGGCCCACTTCAAAAATATGCTCAGGCGTATGGAAGTAGCGCCAAGGGCCAGTCATGGTCTGGATGATCAGTTCAGCAGTTCTTTCCAAGCGATCGGGGTCAGCCGTGCCGCCTAACTCCTGAATCGCCCAGTTGAGACGCTCCAAGCATCGTTCTTGATCTCCTACCCACTGCCGATCCTGTTCAAGCGCCATACCGATCTCTCCACTCACTTTGACCGTGATGCACTAGGTTTCTGCATAGTATCAGGAAGCCCTGGGAAATATGACGTGCCCTGATACCGTTGACAAGATTCATTTAAGAAACCTGACGGTGGCTTCCAGCTTGCTCCAAAACCTAGAGTTCCCTTTCGTTCCTCTGGATGCTCAGAGTCCGGCAGGGAATTGATTAGTAGATAGAAAACTCTTCGATCAGTACCATCGATACCTTAGAGACACTTGAAAGATGCTTAGGTAGATACGACTTACAGCCCTCGGCGATACCTCTAGCTCTTCTTGGGGCGCAGAGCAGTCTCGAAGCCCCTTCCTTTCAGAAGATATTAGGAAATCTAGAGCATTAGCCACCAACAGTGAGATTTCACAAGCCCCTCCCAAACTCTAGGGTCTACTCCACTAATTGCCTCTAACTTCATCCGCCTAAAGAATGAGAACCCTTGAGGCGATCGAGGAATAGATTCAGTCGGGATGTAGATGTGGAAGGGGTCACTGATTTGAGTAGATGGTGAGGGATTAGACAAAAACTCTATTGGTCAATCCTAACAACTCAAAGATTCTAATTCCTATATTTGGAGGAGATCGCTATGAAATTTGTTCTACGCCCGCTCCGTTTCCTGCTGACTTTCTGTTTTTGCGCTCTGCTGTGGGTTGCTTATACCGCTCCTAGCTTCGCAGTTCCCGCCACAGGCGAACCGAACCCCTCTGCCAATAGAGCAGCCAAAGCTTACGAGCGAGTCAGCCGCGAACCATTGGAAGCAGGAAAGCCAGGGCCAAACCTGAAAGAAGCTCAAGCAAAGACGAGTGACGGTGGCTTGAATGAAGTTCAAGGTAAGGCTGGACTGGAAGAGATGAACCGTCCTTCCAACTCTGGTGGTAGCCCCACGGTGGAAAAGCGGATTGAGAAAGCACTGGAGGGCGCACAGGGCAAGGTGGAAGGGATCATCAAGTAACGATCGACCTTGCTACGCCTTTGTCCCAGCAGTGAAAACCCGATTCGGTGACTTGAAGGTAAAGGAAGGAAAAGTAGGGCAGTCTCACTGCTCTACTTTTTTGTGAGTTGATCTGTCTTCTGCTGATTTCTGCTGAGTTGATTGCTGCCCCTACATTTCACAGACTTGGACACTGAGCAGGCGCGAATCTAAGAGGCGATCCATCCAGGATTCTAAGTAGACTCGGTTCTGGTACTGCTGGTCAGGATCGGTAGTATCGATCGGAAAGGGAGCCAGCCCCAAAATCGCCGCAGTAGTGACGCAAAACATTGACTTCTGGAAGCTGACGCAGAGCCGCACTCGTAGATCTGTTTCGTCTCGCGGCGATCGCTG
>DATNQR010000554.1:0-6468 GCA_036703905.1 Thermosynechococcaceae cyanobacterium | reverse complement strand
CTTGCCGTACTCCACCGCAGCAAGAACCCTCATGGGAATTAAGTTAAGCAAGGACTGAGCTGAATAGGAGCGCGATAGACACAATGACCAACGAGTTCTCCTCGGATGAAGACGCTCACTTTCAAGCAGCAATCCAGCAGAACCTTCAAGAAGTGGCGATCCAGCTAGGGAAGAGTTTGGATCTTGATTCGGCCGCGCAGATCTATCAGGAAGCGTATGACTTGTTGGGTCATATTTCCTACGCGCCCATTACTCTAGCCCGTGTCGCGGGGACGCTGTTGGTCTATCAAGCTCAGGAGGCAGAGGCGGAAGAGTTGAAGTGGTTCAAGTTGCAGGTTAGGCAGTGCCCCGACGATGAAGAAGTCGAAGAACTAATTGAGTCTATCCACCGCACTGATGCCCTGTAGTCCCTGGACCAGATCTCAGCACTGCTTTACTGGGGAGACTTGTGAATGAGAGCGAGTTTTCTTTGAATACAAGCGACCTCTTACAAATTGGGTTTTGTATGTAGCTGTAGACAGGCAGCTTGAGACATTGGGTTTGTATGAGCGCTGTAAGTTTTCAACTTGCGGCTAATTCTGGCAGGCTGGTCAAGCTGATGAGAACTTGACGCATCTCGGCGATCGCTTGAAGCTGGTGATCGCCGGACTCCTGTACGTGGACGATCGCGCCCGCCGTGCCCTCTAACCGTTGCCGCAAACCATCGATGCCATCCTGAAGCGGCTGCAACAACTCCTGATAGAGATTCACTCGTCCCCAGTTTTCCGCCAGGGACGATCGCTGGGCTTGCAGAGTCTGGTCTTGAACCTTCAGCTCGTTGCGCTTGTTTTCTTGCTCGATCGTTTGGCTGCTGATCATGCCCTGAGCCTGCTGGATCGCTGACTGCATCTGCTCAATCTGGTTTTCTAGCTTGCGGAGTTCCTCAGACTGCTGCTGCCGTTGGGCTTCAATATGGTTCAGAATGGGGCCAAGATCAATCTCGCTGCCTTGAGTATCGCCATCGGTGTTGCCCTGGCGACGGCTCAAGAATTCCTGGTGCTGGCGCAGCACTCCTTCTCGCTCTCGCAGGCTGCGGCGCTGCCCCACCAGGGTTTCGTTGAGCATCTGGTAGCCGTCTTGCTCATCAGCCAGTTCATTTTCCAGACTCAGGCGATCGTACTCGCTGGCAGCCTGAATCCGAGCTTGAATCGCATCGATCTCCTCCTGTTTGTAGCCCAGTTCTTCTTCCTGGCTCTCCACAAATCGCGACAATTTCTCCAGATCCCGCTCCAAATCCTGCACAATGCGCTGCAATTCATCGATCGACAGTCTTCCCAGCGCCTCGGTATCGATCAGCTGTCCGATCGTTACTTTGTCTGAAACTTCTGACAAACGGTAAGTTTGCTGATATAGATCCTCTTGATGCTGAAGCTGCACTCCCAGCATTCGAGAATACTCTTGCTTCTGGTTCAGGGCATTTTTCTGCACCTTCAGTTCTGACCGTGCTTGCTCCAGGGAATCTTGAGCCTGCTGCCACTCTTGCCAGCGCGATTGGATCTCCTGAGCCTGGCGATCGACTTCTGCCTGCAACTGCTGGGACGTGTTGCGCTGTTGCTCCAAGTTTTGCCAGTGCTGAGACATTAGCGCCTGCTGCTGGTGAAGAACTTCCAGGGATTGGTTTACCTGCTCCCGTGGCGCTTCTGCTGGGAGAACAGCTCCAGAAAGTCGATTCAGCAGATCGTGAATTGTGCGGGCTTTGTCCTCATCCAGCACCGCGGATTGCTGAAGTTCGCCCTGGCGCTCCTCCATCCGGCGCATCTCTCCCCGCAAATGCTCCCAGGCTCCTTCTAGCTCTTGGCGGTTACGCTCCAGTTCGTCTCGCTGGCGAGTCACTTCGTCGCGAGTGCTGTCAAACTCCTGCCGTTGCTGTTCCAGTTGCTCAAAGTCTTCTTCCATCTGCTGAAGCTGTTCCCGGCGGGATTCCATCTCCATTTCCCGGCGGTTCAACTCTTGGCTTTGGTAGGTCAGGGATTGCTTCCACTGCTCAATTTCTTCTTCCTGAGTTTTAAATTTCTCCTGAAGCCGCGAAAAGTTCTGAAGGATGCTCACGAGTTGCCGTCCGGCTTCTTGTACTCGCTGCACTTGTTTGCTGGCGGTGAGATCAACCAGCACTAATGCACCGGCGTTGTAGCTGCTAGCTTCGTCAGACACGATCGTTTCTTCGCTTGGGACAGCGCTCCAGCTTTGTTCCGATCGCTGACAGGCTAGCAGTTTAAGCTCTGCCTTGCCGCCGCCCAGCAATCCACCCCCCTTCTTCTGAACTTCCGCTAGATACAGCACGCTGATAGTCCTCTTTTGTATCTGTGTCTGACTTTTGTGATTCTAGATAACTACCCCGATATGTGTCTCAGGTTTACCGTAGTTTTTGGACTAGCACAACCCCAGAAAGGGGTTTTTGAAGCACTATCTAGATGCGGTCGAGCAAACAGGGCTACCGCGCACTGCCTTCCCAGACTGCTACCCTTTGTACTGGTTTCCCATACTGATTCTCTGAGGGCAGTCCTAGTTTCGATCGCAGGCGAATTCTACTTCACCATTTTAGGTCACGTAATAAGAGTTCGCTATATAAAAAAATACTGCGCCGTGGGTGCAACCGTCCAAAAAGCCCAATTCTCTGAACTTCGCCTCTCGCCTACCTCTCGCCTAGACAGATGCTCGCCTGAAGCAAGTGATTTTGCTGCCAGACTCAATCGATCGCCCCACGAGCGCTCCTCTCAAGCTAAGGAACAAGCGAGGGAAGTTGACGAAAACCTTCGCTAAACCATTAAGCAGTTGTATAAAAGGGATATTCGTTGCAGGTTTATCCGCTTCTACGAAATCCGAAGCAAGCGGCTGAGACAACCTGGATGATGCACACTGAAGTAGTACAGTGCAGGTTCACAGCGCACAGGGGGCGGGTTCGAGTTGCATGCAGGGTAAGTTAAGCGAGATTGACATTCGCAGTATTTTGCAACTCATTGAACTGGGACAACGCACCGGGGAACTGTTTGTTGAGGCCTATCCCTCCCAAACCAATGAAGTGGGCTATGGAGTTGATTCAGGAGCGGCTAGGCTGCAGGCCGATCGCTTTTGGTTTGTCTTCTTTCTCAATGGTCAGATTATCTATGCAGCCGATACCGATAGCAGCCTGTCTCGCCTGACGGACTATCTGCATCGTTATGATGCGGCGCGATCAATTCCCACCCTGACACTGCCCTCGATCGCCGCTCTCAGTGCCCCAGAATATGCCTACCTGTGGGCTCTCCTGGAAAATCGCACCCTTACCCCTGCCCAAGGCCGAAGCATTATCCACAGCATGGTGCAGGAAACACTATTTGACCTGCTGAGCCTGCATCAAGGCTCCTTCATTTTTGAACTTAGTCCTGCCCTTGCGCCCCAGCTGACAACCCTGGAAATTGGGCCTCTGCTGGCTAGGGGCATGAAGCAGGTACAGGAATGGAAGCAACTGCATCCTCACATTCAATCCCCCGACCAGTGCCCCAGTGCTACTAACCTGGAGGCGCTACAGAAATCTCTGTCTGCTCATACCTTTGAGATGCTCCAGCGCTATGTGGATGGCAAAACTTCGCTGCGGCAGATTGCGCGGTATCTGAACCGGGAGATTCTCACGGTGGCGCGGGCAATTTATCCCTATGTGCAGAAGGGCCTGATTCAGCTAGGGTATCCGGTGGTCACGGGTGTTGGCTTCAAAGGGGTTCAACCGCATGAGTTCGATCGCTGGCAAGTTAAAACTCCCCGCGTAGTTTGTATTGACGATGGCGCTACAATTCGGGAGACGGTGGAGTCGATTTTGAACCAACAGGGCTACGAGGCAACGGCACTGGGGAATCCTCTCAAAGCCCTGAGCTTGGTGTTTCAGCTACAGCCAGACTTAATCCTGTGCGACATAGCCATGCCAGAACTGGATGGCTATGAAATCTGTGCCATGCTGCGAAAATCGACCGTATTTCGACGCATTCCCATCGTCATGCTCACTGGAAAGGACGGTTTTATTGACCGAGTAAGAGCGAGAATGGTAGGAGCTACAGATTATCTCACGAAGCCTTTTGGAGAAAACGAACTCTTGATGCTGGTGGAAAAGTACGTGGGTCGGGGTCAACCTGATCGTCCTGCCAAACCCCTCACGCTAGAAGAGTTAGAACTGGACTAGACGAGACCAAACTAAAGCTGTCTCCATTCACGCCAATCAAGGGTAACTTGATTAAAGACATTAAAGATTGAAAACTAAAGACAATTGCAGGCGCAGACCGTGAGACTCCCCAGGGTTGACTCGACCAGTAGGTAAAAGATTATGAGTACAGTTCTAGTCGTAGAAGATAGCGTGACCCAACGGGAAATGATCACTGACCTGTTGAAGGGCAGTGGGCTAAAGGTGAGCGTTGCAGGAGACGGCGTGGAGGCGATGGAACAGATTCAGGGGCATCGCCCCGATCTAGTAATTCTAGATATCGTCATGCCTCGGATGAACGGCTACGAAGTCTGCCGTCGCTTGAAGGCTGATCCCAAAACTCAAGGAGTACCCGTGGTGATGTGTTCCTCTAAAGGCGAAGAGTTCGATCGCTACTGGGGCATGAAGCAGGGAGCCGATGCCTACATCGCTAAGCCGTTCCAGCCTACGGAATTGGTGGGCACCGTTAAACAATTGCTGCGGGGCTAGGGTGGAATTATGGTGGGAAACTCAGATTTTTTGACGGGCAGAGGGCAGGATCAGGCTCCAGAGTTTCAGGAGCTGGAGAGTCCTGAAGGGGAGCTGCATCTGCGGTTTTTCATCACTTCTGGCAGCGAATTTGCCCTGCCCGCTATGGGTATCAAAGAAGTGCTGTCGCCCTCGCCCGATCGAATTACCCCAATTCCGAATGTTTCTCCGCTACTTTTGGGTACGCTGAATGTTAGAGGGCGCGTGGTTTGGGTCGCTGATCTGGGGCAATTCCTGGGAGATCCCTCTCCGCTCAATACCGATCGTCCAGAGGTAAGCGTGATCGCTGTAGAAGATCAAGACATTATGCTGGGGTTAGCGGTTGATCGAATTGTGGGCATGGATTGGTTGGACATTGAAGAAGTTCAGATGCCCACCAACGTTCCCGATAGTGTTGCGCCGTTTCTGCGGGGTGAGTGGGTGATTGACAGTCAGACCAACGCCTTTCTCAGACTGCTGGATCAGGTTGCCATTTTGCGATCGGCTCGCTGGGCTGCCTAGCCATGAGGGAAAACGTAGCCAATGATCGCAACTGGCGGTAAAACTGAGGGACGAGGCAATGGCGAATTAGCGATCGTTCGCTTCGATCACCCGTTCTGCAAGCGCTCAACACCGCACTCAATACTCAACTGGGAGGAGGCAAATGGCATCAGGTACTGAGTACGCACAAGGCTATCAGCAGGCCCAACGCGCCTACGTCCAGGGCAAATACGACGAGGCGGCGGAGGTGATCGATCAGTTGGCCAAAGACTATCCTGAAGACCCCAGCGTTTGCCTCCTGCGAGGTCATATCTATTGCTACGGCTTGCAGCAATATGACACTGCTAGAAGTCAGTACGAATCTCTACTAGGGCTAACTTCAGATCCAGAATTTACAGGCTACGCCAATGAAGGCTTGTCCTACATTGGTCAGACAAGTTCCTCAGGTCATTCCGGGGGCAACGGCAGTAGCGCTGGGGCGACAGCCGACGATTTTAACGCTTCTTCCAATTCCTACAGCGCAAACGATCACGCTGCCACCACCTGGCAGGACTCGGAAAACGCTAGCGCCTCAGAAGAATTCAACCCTGATGATTTCAACTTTGACGCGATCGACAATGGCGACTTCGGCGCAACCCCAGACCTCGGAGGATACGAAGCTTTCCCCGGCAGTCTGGATACTCCCTATAACGATCGCTCTAGTCGCAACGATCAGGCTTTTGCCGATCCGTTTGCCCAGGGCAGCAGCGACCCGTTTAGCCTAGATGACGCAGGGCTGAACTACAGCAACGACCAGTTCGGCTCGTCCTTCGACGACAATGCGAGTGCCTTCACCTCTCGCGATCGTTCCCAAGAATCAGTCGTGCCACCCTCGTCGCCTCCCAGAGCTGGGTTGCCAGATACCAGCTTTCCTCCGCCCACCACGCGACCTCAATCACGGGTAGGAGAAGACGAGACGCTGTTTACCGGGGGCGCTGGTCTGTACGATTCTGCCGATCAGGATTTCGCGGATCAAAGCTTTGGAATGCCGACAACAGGCAGTAGTGCCCGTAACTCCTACAATGCCTTTGCCCCAGAGGTGGGCGGCAGTAGTCAAGGCGGCGTAGACTTTCTGGACGAATTCGACGAATTCGACGACCTGGGCAACCTGTCGGATTTTGACTTATCCGAAAACTCGGCGGGTTTCACTAGTCCAGTGGTAGGGCCAGGCTTCGGTGCTATGGGAGCCAATACCACAGAAACTACATTAACCC
>DATNQR010000553.1:0-2627 GCA_036703905.1 Thermosynechococcaceae cyanobacterium | reverse complement strand
GCCTCGTCTGCATCTTCTGGCTTCTGAGCTTCTTCCCGCAATAGATCCGTCAACCGTCTTCTCGCCATTACTCCCTCCAATCCTGCTGAATTTCGTCTGCAACCTGCTGGTAATCCGCTTCGGCTTCCCGTGCGTTCCGTCCGCGCCACTGCCCGATCGCCACACCCTCCAGGGCTGCCCGCTCATGAGCTTTGTAAGCCCGAATAAAAGTGCGGCAGGCTGGAATGCCCAACTCGGTCAGGGTTTGTTGGGCCTCTCGTGCCTCACCCACACTGCGGGGATCAACTTTGGTCAGCAGCACTCGATGGGCCACTCGTTGCGGCATGACCACCTGACGCACAGTGTCGATCAAAGCGGCGAGATCCATCGGAGCGGGGGGCGTGGGCAAAAGAATGTAGTCAGCAGTGGGAACGACTCCAGCCAAGGCTTCGGAGCCGAGAGCGGGCGGCGTATCCACCACCACCACATCATAATCGCCCACTTCTCGCAGTTCGCCTAGCACTTGGGGGTTGGTTTCTTGAGCCAAATCAAAGCTTGCGACGGTGTTGGCTCGATCGACCCACCAAGTCGCAGAACCCTGGGGGTCAGCATCCACCAACAACACGCGCTGTTTTGCAGAGAACGCCGCCGCCAAATTAACTGAAGTTGTTGTCTTACCCACGCCGCCTTTGCCGTTGAGGACGACCAAGATCTTGGTTGGACGAGACGGTTTCATTACAGGGTTCCTTCCGGGGTTCGGGCAAGGACAACGGACACATCGGCTTGACTATAGCGTGGAATTGGGGACAAACCGGCCCAGTCCCATGAATCTCAACAGTGGGCAGGTAAGTCAGGTGGGGAGCGATCGAGCTTTTCCACTGATAGTTTGGCTAGTTTGGCGATAATAGGAGCAGTTGCATGAGAACAGCATGGTTCCTAGTAAGTTCTTCTACGTTTCTCCAGAAGACTACCTGGCGGGGGAACGCCTCAGCCCCATCAAGCACGAATATCGGCGAGGACACGTCTATGCGATGGTGGGCGCGAAGAAGCCTCATGTGATTTTGGTGAGCAACATTGTCACCCAGTTGAACATTCATCTAAGAGAGTCGCCCTGCATTGTGATGGCATCGGACATCAAGGTGAGGCTGCAAGCTACTGACTGCTACTACCCCGATGTGGTCGTCACCTGTGACCCGGAGGACTTGGCAACGACAGAGGATTTCATTTTGTCGCCGACGCTGGTGATTGAGGTGCTGTCGAAATCCACTGAGGCCTTCGATCGGGCTGAGAAGTTTGTAGACTATCAGACCTGTCCGACTGTGACTGAGTACGTGCTGGTTAGCCAAACCAGTGTTCAACTGGAAGTATCCCGGCGCACGGTTGGCAATGAGTGGGTGTCGCAATCCTACGGGGCTGGAAGTCAAGTTGAGTTTGCCAGCTTGGGGTTTGTAGGGGCGATCGATGATTTCTACCAAAAGGTTCCCGGTCTGAACCAGGCAGCTTAAACCTCCTATAAATCGGCAGTACCCAGTATCCTGAGAATCAGGACGCTGAGAGGAATCAGATATGGGGCGATCAAGTTTATTAAGTCTGATCAAAAGAATCGCTGGGGCGATCGTCCTTTGTTTTTGTTTGCTAGTCAGTCCGGCTTCAGCAGCAGCGAAAACTGAAGCGCCTGGTCAGACGAGTTCAATTCAGCCCTATCTCGATCGCGTGATTCAGCAAGTCACCGAGTTTCGCCTGAAAAACGGCTTGAAGTTCATTGTGCTGGAGCGGCATCAGGCTCCGGTGGTTTCCTTTCTCACCTACGCCGATGTGGGTGGGGCAGATGAACCCGATGGCAAAACGGGCGTAGCGCATTTTCTGGAGCATCTTGCCTTCAAAGGCACAACTCGGATTGGCACACAGGACTACGCTGCCGAGAAACCCTTGCTCGATCGCCTCGATCAACTCGCCACTCAAATTCAAGCTGCTAAAGACCAGCCCGCAGAACTCAGCAAACTACAGGCAGAGTTCAACACAGTGGAGGCTGAGGCCACGCGACTAGCCCAGCAAAACGAATTTGGACGACTTGTGGAGCAAGCAGGCGGCGTGGGACTGAACGCCAACACCTCCACCGATGCCACACGCTATCTTTACAGCTTTCCGTCCAACAAGCTGGAACTGTGGATGTCGCTGGAGTCCGATCGCTTCCTCGATCCTGTGTTCCGCGAGTTCTACAAAGAGAAAGCCGTAATTCTGGAAGAGCGTCGCCTCCGCACTGACAACTCGCCGATCGGTCAAATGATTGAGGCTTTTTTGGGGGCGGCCTTCCAGGTTCATCCCTACCGTCGGCCTGTAATTGGCTACAACCAAGAGATCCAGAACCTGACCCGTCAAGATGTGCAGACTTTCTTCGACCAGTACTACGGGCCGGGAAACTTGACGATCGCGATCGTGGGTGATGTTGACCCCAATCAGGTGAAACAGCTAGCTCAAACTTATTTTGGTCGGTTTCCAGCCAAGCCTGCGCCCCCCAAAGTGGTCGCTATGGAGCCTGCCCAGACTGCACCCCGTGAGGTGACGCTGCGCCTGCCCAGCCAACCCTGGTATCTAGAAGGCTACCATCGCCCTGCCCTCAACCATCCCGACGATGCCATCTACGATCT
>DATNQR010000552.1:0-2468 GCA_036703905.1 Thermosynechococcaceae cyanobacterium | reverse complement strand
GAGGGCAGAGATTTCTGTCTATCAATTTGGGACTGGCTGATGTGGAAGAAGTGTGGGCAGTCTCTAAGGCATTGGGCTTCAAACCTGAGTTGATTAAGCTTTCGTATCGCCCTAATGTGATTGAAGTCCATGCCCTGCTCTGGCAAGGTGCGATCGCAGACACCCCAGCCAACCTGGATGAGCAGTTTGATGAATTATGCGATCGCTTCCCCTCTGAAGCGGTCTGGTATCCAGCCGGGGCGTGGAGCCAAATAGCTTAAGGGAGAGGTGTAAAGATGGCTGAACAAGACTGGCGACAAACCATGATGGAGGTGGAGCGGCTACGCCATCAGGACTTGATGAGTGCTTTTGAGAAGACGAATGCAGCGATCGCGGCTAACTCTGAGCAGGTTGCCGCAAACTCTCACCAGATTGGCGTTCTCTCTGAGTCCATCACTCGGTTAGAGCATAAGGTCGATCGGATTGCTGACGCGACTGAGCAGCAGCTAGAGATAGCTAGGAGTCAGGCAGCAAGCATTCAAACTCAGGCAGAGAGTATTGACAAGCTGATCTCTCACATCACCGCTCGAAACTGACCACGCGCACATTAGAAACTCACCAGAAAATTTGTGGGACTGAAATACTTGCCTTCAACTTTGTGGTTAGACTGCCTTCATTTATGAGCGATCACAAACAAAAAAGGACGTTGTTTGTGATCGCCAGTGCACCACCAAAAGATCTATGCCACGGTGATTTCATTGATTGAAAAGAAACCGACTATCAAACTGTTTAGTGCACCTCAAAAGGATCTGTGGCAGAATAGGCGCAGTCAGATCAACTAGATCAAGTGTCGTTTGGAGATTTGATTCCTAAAACTACGCTAAATCTGATTAGTAACAGATCGCCTGCCGCCGACTTCAGAAAAAAATTCAAGTCAATTAAGCGACTCAAATGGAAATAGCAAAACTCGAAACATTTGGAATCCGGGTCAAGCCGGACACCCATTCAAGGCTTCAAGAATTGGCTCAAACCCAAAAAACCAGCAAGGGCGCGATCGTCCGGGTTGCTGTTGAGCAGTTCTTGATTTCCCTAGAAAACAGAGAAGCCCCAGTTGCTTAGTTGTACCTAAGCGCTCTGGGGATTCTCTGTTTTAACAGTCCATCCTGATAAGGCTTGCTCTTCCTCGGCGACCAAACTTTGGAAAGAGCCTTTCAGGGCTACTTGGAGGACGTGTGCACGTTCATGGTAAGGAATTTTAGCTCTAAATGTCATCCGCGCTGCGGAGTTGCATCAAGTATTTTCGCTGTCTCATTCGTATCATATGAGTCTAATAATGAGACTCACTCAAGTTTAACAGACTCCTCCCTCACTGACCTACTCGATCGAGTCGAGTCTGCGCTCCGGCTCCGAAACCTCAAGCTCCGATCGTCACTTCTGGACGGGGCGCGACAGTCAGTAGGACTGAGCAGCGATCGCTTCACCGACCTGATTGAACTCTTTGTAACCGGGGGGTTGCGCTGATGCCCCCCACCACCGACCAAGATTTCGACCGCTTAGTTTCCAGCTTCAAGGCGATAGCCGCTCTCGGAACCAGACTGAGGCAAGAATTCACGCTCTGCCAGGTTGCCAGCTTCCACGGCTTGCCCCGCGCCGAATTTCGGCGGTTGTACAGGATCTGGCTGACAGAACAAGCCCAGCAAGCGATTGGTAGGGGTGAGCCATGAGATTCACCCCTACCAATCGCTCCAACCCATGCCCCATCTGCGCTAACGATTCGGGCAAGTGCCGCACTTTTGCCGACACCCCGATCGTCCTGTGCATGACAGCAGATCGGCACGAATCCGTACCAGGCTACCGCTACAGCAAACCTTCAAAAGATAGGTTGTGGGGAGTCTGGACACCGGACGATCGCCGCACCCACACCGAAGTAGATCGCCAACAGTGGCAGCTTGACCAGCAGCGCAAGCGTGAGCAGCGCCAACGTGAGGAAGCCGAGAAACGGGCGGCGTCAATGCCAGCAGCCGAACGCGATCGCCACTATCGCAAGTTGCTACCCTTCCTCTCCCTCCATCCCACCGACAGAGCAGACTTGACCAGGCGCGGGCTAACCCCTGAGCAAATCGCAGCCTGGGGCGTAGTGTCCGTTGTCCAGTGGCAGAAGCTAGACCAGGAACTTCCCCACGCTCTACCGGGGGTGAGTCTGGACGGTCGATCGCTCAACACTTCCGGCGCTGGCTACCTCTGCCCAATCCGAGATGTGGACGGCGCGATCGTGGGCTTCCAGCTACGCCTGCGAGAATCCGATTCAGGGCGGTATCGCTGGCTCACCAGCGCAACCCAGAAGCGTCCCAATGGGGCGACCCCTCACCTGCCTAACGGTGAACTGCCCCTAGCCGTCCATCGTCCTGCTGAAGTCAAACGGAAGGCGATCGCCCTAACCGAGGGAACTGGAGCCAAGCCGTTCATCACCTCCCAGCGCTTGGGAGTGC
>DATNQR010000551.1:0-15048 GCA_036703905.1 Thermosynechococcaceae cyanobacterium | reverse complement strand
CTAAGCTCAAAGTTACGGCTCCTGCAGATGTGGGCAAGCTCGCGGCGATCGTAGCGGGGGCCAATCTGTTTTTGTGTACTGACAGTGCCCCGATGCACCTAGGCGTTGCGGTGAAAACCTACACCCTGGCCTTGTTTGGAGCAACGGAGCCTAAAACTGTACTGCCCGACGATAAGCGCTTTGCTGGCATCAAATCTCTGACCGGGAAGCTGGAGGATATTTCCCCGCAGGCGGTTCTAGACAAAGCTTGGAGCGGCTGACGGTCGAAGTGATTGAGTCATAAGCTGAGACAGCCCTGGGATTTCTCAATTTCAACAGCTTCAACAGCGACCCATCTTCCGCCCGCTCTCCTCACCAGATCTCTGCTTACAGCATTAAGTATTAATACTCTACGTGATATGATCTAGCGTGATCTGAGCAGGCAGGGTTACACGTTCCTAATCTTACGGGTATGTGCCGCCAGTCTAAACTGCCTTCGCTCGCAATGTCCCCTCTGTGTAATGAGCGACGCTGCCTCCGATTCTGATTCTTCGGAACCCAACCAATCTATGCAGGAGTTCTATCAACTTCAGCAAGAGTTGATTGTGATTACGCTAGTGCTAACGGCGCTAATCTTTGGCTGCGTGTGGGTTTTCTACTCCCTCAATCTGGCTCTGAATTATTTACTTGGAGCGTGCACAGGTGTGGTTTACTTGAGAGTGTTGGCTAAAAACGTTGAGCGGCTGGGTACGCAGGAGAAACAGATTGGGAAGTCTCAGTTAGCGATTTTTGTTGGGTTGATGATAATTGCAACTCAATGGAATCAGCTACAGGTTCTCCCTATTTTTCTGGGTTTCCTGACCTACAAAGGCACACTCCTCGTTTATACGCTGCGAACCCTGATGCTTCCCGATCGCTAATCGGTAGGTTCAGAATTCATCCCTATTGGGAAAACCGCTAGAAGTCCAATGCTAAGTTTTCTCGCTGCTCCACTTGATGTCTTAAAGCTTGATATCCTGAAGGTGTTTCCGATCGCCAGCCTGGAGGTGGGGCATCATCTGTATTGGCAGATCGGCAACCTCAAGATCCACGGACAGGTTTTCCTGGTTTCCTGGATTGTGATTGGCTTGCTGCTGATTGCTTCGATCGCCGCAACTCGCAACGCTCAACGGATTCCCAAAGGCATCCAAAACCTGATGGAATACGCTCTGGAGTTTGTGCGAGATTTGGCGAGGAACCAGTTGGGCGAGAAGGAGTTCCGTCCCTGGGTTCCTTTTATCGGCACGCTGTTCCTGTTCATCTTTGTCTCTAACTGGTCGGGGGCACTAGTTCCCTGGAAGTTGATCAAGCTGCCGGAAGGTGAGCTTGCTGCTCCCACTAATGACATCAATACAACAGTAGCGCTGGCGTTGCTGGTGTCTCTGGCGTATTTTTATGCGGGGTTCAGCAGGGCAGGACTGGGTTACTTTGCTAAGTACATCCACCCCACCCCGATTCTGCTGCCGATCGCAATTCTGGAAGACTTCACTAAGCCGCTCTCCCTAAGTTTCCGTTTGTTTGGAAACATTCTGGCGGATGAGTTGGTGGTAGCGGTGCTGGTGCTGCTGGTTCCGCTGATTGTGCCGCTTCCGGTGATGTTGTTGGGGCTGTTCACGAGTGCTATTCAGGCGCTAGTATTTGCCACTCTGGCAGGGGCATATATTCACGAAGCGATCGAAATTAGTGAGCTTGGTGAACACGGTCACGGCGAAGAAGTCCACAGCCCCTAGTTTCAGTACTCCTCGCGCTTCCGGTTCGAGAGTCCAAGAATGCAAGCCTTAAACCGCTTGATTCTTCACAATTGTTTGTTCTTTAACTAAACGAAAGGAATTTCATCATGGATCCAATGGTTGCTTCGGCTTCTGTTCTGGCTGCTGCTCTGGCGATCGGTCTAGCTGCGATCGGCCCCGGAATTGGTCAAGGAAATGCTTCTGGTCAGGCAGTGGAAGGAATCGCGCGTCAACCCGAAGCGGAAGGCAAAATTCGTGGAACGCTGCTGCTGACTCTGGCGTTCATGGAATCCCTCACAATCTACGGCTTGGTGATCGCGCTGGTGTTGCTGTTTGCGAACCCTTTCGCTGGCTAGATTTCGTAAACGGCGGGGTCTTGGGCTGAGGTTGAATTAAGCTGAACTTTTGGCATTTCTACCTCGTCAGCCTGAGACCTTGCTGCAAGATCATCCAATTCTGCAAATTCTAGAACAATGTTTGATTTTGATGCCACACTGCCGTTGATGGCAGTTCAATTTATTTTGCTAGTGCTGCTTCTGAATGCGGTTTTCTACAAACCGTTAACGAAGGTGCTGGAGGAGCGCAGTGACTACATTCGCTCCAATGAAACTGAAGCGCGAGAGCGGTTAGCCAAGGCTGAGAGTTTGGCGCAACAGTATGAGCAAGAATTGGCCACAACCCGCAGGCAGTATCAGGAGACGATCGTAGCGGCTCAAGCGGAAGCTCAGAAAATTGCGGCTCAGAAGGTAGCTGAGGCTCAGCAAGCGGCCCAGACCCAGCGTGAGCAAGTGCAGCGTGAGCTAGACGAGCAGAAGCAAGTAGCACTGCAAGCTCTAGAGCAGCAGGTTGAGTCCCTGAGTCAGCAGATTTTAGACAAACTGTTAGTCGGTGTTTGAAGCTAAAACTGGTCTGGAGATTGATATAGGTCGGTCGCAGAAACTTGAATGCAGAAATTTGAACGCAGTTGTGGGGCGATATGGGAATTCTCTTGAAGTTGGCGGGGGCCAGCATACTGGGCACAGAGGCCGCAGAGGCGGCAGAGGGCGGGTTTGGCTTCAACTTCGATGTTCTGGGGAGCAACCTGTTTAATCTGGCGATCGTCTATGTGATTTTGTTCTACTTTGGTCGGGGCTTTTTGAGCAAAGCGCTGGGGGGACGGAGAGCGGCGATCGAAACCGCAATTCAGGAAGCCGAAGCACGTCAGAAG
Source organism: Thermosynechococcaceae cyanobacterium (assembly GCA_036703905.1). GTDB lineage: Bacteria > Cyanobacteriota > Cyanobacteriia > Leptolyngbyales > Leptolyngbyaceae > DATNQR01. Next base: position 12,093 of record DATNQR010000551.1, on the reverse strand, counting down.
ACCGCATCAGCAGCCCTGACGGAGCAGCAACAAAAGCTGGCTCAGGCTCAAACCGAAGCGACTCAAATTCGAGCGTCGGCTGAAGAAGGAGCTAAGTCTGCAAAAGCCGACATTCTGGCGAAGGCAGAGCAGGATGTGCAGCGTTTGAAAGAAGCAGCCGCTCAGGATCTGAATACCGAGCAAGAGCGGGTGATCAACGAACTCCGACAGCGAGTTGTGGCTCTGGCTCTTCAAAAGGTAGAGGCAGAATTGCCGAATCGTGTCAATGATTCCACCCAGCAGCAGTTAATTGATCGCAGCATTGCCCTGCTAGGAGGTTCCTGATGAAGGACGGAGTATTACTGGCAACTGAAATTGCCGAACCCTACGCCCAAGCTTTGATGTCCCTGGCCCAGTCACAAGACTTGACCGCTCGTTTTGGTGAGGATGTCAACGCTATCCTCAACCTATTGCGGGAGTCTGAGGAGCTGCGGCGATTCCTGGACAACCCAATTGTGTCCGCCGACGACAAGAAGTCAGTGCTACAGCAGGTCCTTAGAGACGACCAGGTGCATCCCTATGTCCGCAATTTTCTGCTGGTGCTGGTGGATCAGCGTCGCATTGCTTTCCTGGAAAGTGTCCTGAAGCAGTTTCAAGCACTCCTGCGGGAACTGAACCAGACCGTGCTGGCAGAAGTTACTTCTGCGGTAGACCTAAACGAAGGACAGCAGCAAGCCGTCCGCGATCGCGTCTTGGCCCTGACGGGGGCGCGGCAGGTGGAGTTGGCAACCCGAATTGACCCTGCGCTAATTGGCGGTGTCATTATCAAGGTTGGCTCCCAAATCATTGATGCCAGTCTGCAAGGCCAACTGCGCCGCATTACTCTCAAGCTTTCTAGTGCCGCCTGACTTCAAAACCCTCTACACTCAACCATCAACTAAAGGCAATCATGGTAGCGATTAGACCCGACGAAATTAGCAGCATTATTCGGCAGCAGATTGAACAGTACGATCAAGACGTAAAGGTTTCCAACGTCGGAACTGTGCTGCAAGTGGGTGACGGAATTGCGCGGATCTACGGTTTGGAAAAAGTGCAGTCTAGCGAACTTCTAGAGTTTCAGGATGGCACGATCGGCATCGCCCTCAACCTGGAAGAAGACAACGTAGGCGCGGTGCTGTTGGGGGCAGGTCTGTCGATCGAGGAAGGTAGCGCTGTGACAGCTACCGGCCGTGTGGCTGAGATTCCCGTGGGTGAAGCCATGATTGGGCGGGTAGTGGACGCGCTGGCTCGTCCAATCGACGGTAAAGGAGACATTGCCGCCACCGAAACTCGCCTCTTGGAGTCCCCTGCTCCTGGCATCATTGCTCGTAAGTCAGTGTATGAGCCAATGCAAACTGGGATCACCGCGATCGACTCGATGATCCCTGTGGGTCGGGGTCAGCGCGAACTGATCATTGGTGACCGTCAGACGGGCAAAACTGCTATCGCGATCGACACCATCCTCAACCAAAAAGAAGAGAATGTGGTCTGCGTTTACGTCGCGATTGGTCAGAAAGCCTCTACCGTGGCGAACGTGGTCAACGTGCTGCGGGAACGGGGTGCACTGGACTACACGATCGTTGTCGCTGCCAGCGCCAGCGAAGCGGCTGCCCTGCAATACCTTGCCCCCTACACGGGCGCAACCCTGGCAGAGTACTTCATGTACAAAGGTCGCCATACTTTGGTGATCTACGATGACCTATCCAAGCAGGCTCAGGCCTATCGTCAAATGTCTCTGCTGCTGCGTCGTCCTCCCGGTCGGGAAGCCTACCCTGGCGATGTGTTTTATTTACACTCGCGCTTGCTGGAGCGGGCTGCCAAACTTAGCCCTGAATTGGGTGAGGGCAGCATGACCGCTTTGCCGATCGTCGAGACCCAGGCAGGAGACGTGTCAGCCTACATTCCTACCAATGTGATCTCGATTACCGATGGTCAGATCTTCCTCTCTTCTGATCTGTTTAACTCTGGTGTGCGGCCAGCAGTAAACCCTGGTATCTCAGTGTCTCGTGTAGGTTCTGCCGCGCAAACCAAGGCTATGAAGAAGGTTGCCGGGAAGGTGAAGCTAGAACTGGCGCAGTTCGACGATCTACAAGCCTTTGCCCAGTTCGCCTCTGATCTGGATCAAACCACCAAAAACCAGCTGGCACGAGGTCAGCGCCTGCGGGAGATTTTGAAGCAACCTCAGTACTCGCCCCTTTCGGTGGCGGAGCAGGTTGCTGCGATCTATGCGGGTATCAATGGCTATCTAGATGAAATTCCTGCCGAGAAAGTGCCAGCTTACCTGAAGGGTTTGCGGGAGTACTTAAAGTCCAGCGTGGCGAAGTACGGCGAGATCGTGCGGGAGCAAAAGCAACTGAATGAAGAAGCCGAAGGCCTACTGAAGAGTGCACTGTCTGAGTACAAGAAAACCTTTCTAGCAAGCGCTTAGAGAGGTTTGAGGGATGAGTTTTGACCTCTGAGTTACCGATGGAAACTTAAGCCAAAACTCATCTTTCAAGCGATCGATCTGACCTGGGGTTTGTGACTCTTCTGTAAAAAGATTTTAGTTGTAGCCGTAGCCTCATAAGTTGGGACGAGGTACAGGGGTCGAACCCAACGTCCCAAACTTTTCTCTCTACTGCTATGGATCTCTGAGACGCGACGCGCCACTCGAAACTCAAAACTCCCCAATTCTTATGGCAAACCTTAAAACAATCCGCGAACGCATTAAGTCTGTCAAGAACACTCAGAAGATCACCGAGGCTATGCGCCTTGTGGCTGCTGCCAAAGTGCGCCGCGCCCAAGAGCAGGTTCTTTCCACTCGACCCTTTGCTGATCGTCTGACCCAGGTTCTCTACGGGCTGCAAACCCGTCTGCGGTTTGAAGAGGCCAATCTACCTCTGCTTAGAAAGCGTGAAGTTAAAACCGTGGGGCTGCTGGTCATCTCTGGCGATCGTGGACTGTGCGGTGGCTATAACAGCAACGTAATCCGTAAGGCGGAGAATCGGGCTAAAGAACTGCAAGCCCAAGGTATCAACTATCGCTACATCTTGGTGGGTCGCAAGTCAACTCAATACTTTGAGCGGCGCAGCCAGCCGGTTGACGGAACCTTCACTGGGCTAGAGCAAGTTCCCACGGCTGCTGAGGCTTCTCAGATTGCCGACCAACTCTTGTCGCTGTTTCTGTCGGAGTCTGTGGACAAGGTGGCACTGATCTACACTCGCTTTGTCTCGTTAATCAGTTCCCGCCCCGTAATTCAAACCCTGCTTCCCCTCGATCCGCAGGGACTGGAAGATGCAGACGATGAAATCTTCCGGCTCACCTCTAGAGCTGGGCAGTTTCAGGTGGAGCGATCGAAGGTCGAGGCAACTCAGCCCACTTCATTCCCCCAGGATATGATTTTCGAGCAAGATCCAGTGCAAATCCTGGATGCCTTGCTGCCCCTCTACCTCAACAACCAGCTACTCCGCGCCCTGCAAGAGGCAGCGGCCAGTGAGCTGGCAGCCCGGATGACCGCCATGAGCAGTGCCAGCGACAACGCGAAAGAACTGATCGGTACGCTCACCCGCTCCTACAATAAAGCGCGGCAAGCAGCCATCACCCAGGAAATCTTGGAAGTGGTCGGCGGTGCAGAAGCCCTAAGCTAAGTAGACTGTCCAAATCTTGCGGCAAGAGGGTTCGATCTCAGGTAGTTAAGTAACCAGCATAATTAGAAGCGGCTCTGTTGTTCCCTTACTGAGGTAAATGACAGAGCTGCTTGAGTAGTTTATGTTCCTACATAGAATCAACAGAAGATGATGGGGATTTAGCTGTGATCAGTAATGGCCATCTGTACTAGATACTTAAACTCATGCAGCCCGATCGTCTCACTGCCTTTGAAACTAGCTTCAAGCATTTGACTCACCTCCTCCAGGAAGCGATGGAGCAGAATGAGCACTTTGCCCTGCTGTTGAACAGTGAACAGAGCCAATTCCTGCGTTTCAACCAGGCAAAGGTGCGGCAGGCCGGAACCGTACAGGATGGCACTCTGTCATTGACATTGATGTGGCTCGATCGGAGTAGCACCTACGATTTACCCTTTACGGGCGATCGGGCGATCGATGAAATTCAGCTACGCAACGCCCTCGCAGATCTGCGGCGGGAAGTACCCCAACTACCTGTTGATCCCTATCTGGTGCTGCCAGTGGGGAGCAGCACCAGTCGAGAGGTTTACACGGGCGAGCTTCTGGCAGAAGATGCAGTGGCAGAAACGCTGCTGTCGATCGTCTCTGGGCTAGATTTCGCAGGCATTTACGCTGCCGGGACGCTGATCCGAGGCTACGCCGATTCAGCTGGGCAAAACCACTGGTTTGTCACTAACTCTTTCGCGTTGGATTACTCGCTGTTTACGCCGGACGGGCAGGCAGTCAAGGGAACTTTAGCGGGTAGGCAGTGGGAGCACGATCGCTGCCTTCAAGCCTTGCAAGCTTCCAAAGCCCAGCTTAAGCGCCTAGCCCAACCACCCAAGCCCGTCCCCAAAGGCAACTACCGCACTTACTTTTCTCCTGCTGCGGTCGCGGAGCTTGGGGGGATGCTGTCCTGGGGTGGATTGAGTGAGGCAGCATTGCAGCAGAGTAGGAGTGCGCTGGGGCTGTTGCAGGCGGGTGAAAAATCCCTATCGTCCTTGTTCACGCTGCGGGAGAACTTTCAGCGTGGCACGGTGCCTCGGTTTAACGACTTGGGGGAAATTGCACCCAGCGATTTACCTCTCATTACCCACGGTAAGCTGGTCAACACTTTGGTTAGCTCCCGCAGCGCCAAAGAATATGGCCGCTCAGCCAATGGTGCAGACGCTTCTGAAAGCTTGCGATCGCCTGAAGTTGACTCAGGCTCACTTGAGCGGGAGCAAATTCTGTCTGAGCTAGGCACAGGGCTGTATCTCTCCAATCTGCACTACCTCAACTGGAGCGATCGTCCTACAGGTCGAATCACCGGCATGACCCGCTATGCCTGTTTTTGGGTAGAAGAGGGAGAAATTGCTGCGCCGATCGAAAACCTCCGCTTCGATGAAAGCCTCTACCGCTTTTGGGGCGAGAATTTGCTGGCGCTAACCGACTTTCAGGAATTTGTCCCCGAAGTGGGAACCTATGGCAGTCGGCAGCTTGGCGGCATCTGGACACCAGGAATGCTAGTGGAAGACTTCACCTACACGCTCTGAGCGACTTGCTCTGAGCCAACCTGCTCTGGAACTATACGCTCTGGGGTAAAGCGACGCGATCGTTCTGATTACCTTGATACTCAAGATAATTGCTTCTCCTGCGGAAGGAGGGCACTAGAATTTTCATTTCCTCTCCTTCCAAGAGAGGGCCAGGGAAGGGTGAACTTGACAATTTATCGCTAGATTTAGCGATGCCTCCCCTACTAGTAACCCTTCTCAGCGCCAACCTTGAGTGTCAATTTTCGCTTCTCAAGAGGTAAATTTCTTGAAAGCCAGCGTGACATTGTGGCCACCAAAGCCAAAAGAATTGGACAGAGCTACATTCACCGCTAGGGAGCGGCTAGTGTTGGGAATATAGTCTAGATCACAGGCGGAGTCAGGGTTTTCCAGATTGATGGTGGGGGGGACACGATCGTGGGCGATCGCCATTGCGGTTGCCACTGCTTCAATACCGCCCGATCCCCCCAGTAGGTGACCCGTCATAGATTTGGTGGAGCTGATAGCCACTTTGTATGCGGTCTCACCCAGAGCCGTCTTGATGGCGTTGGTTTCTGTGGAGTCGTTGGCCGGGGTGCTGGTTCCGTGAGCGTTGATGTAGTCTACGCGATCGGGGGTAATGTCTGCGTCCTTGAGAGATAGGGAAATGGCTCTGGCGGCTCCTTCGCCTCCGGGAACCGGAGAAGTCATGTGGTAGGCATCGCAGGTCATGCCGTAGCCAACAATTTCAGCGTAGATTTTGGCTCCCCGAGCCAGAGCGTTTTCCAGCTCCTCGATCACCAGAATGCCAGCACCCTCCCCCATGACAAAGCCGTCTCGGTCTTTATCAAAGGGACGACAGGCACGAAGTGGATCGTCGTTGCGAGTGGACAGCGCTTTGCAGGCCGCAAATCCCGCCAGGGAAAGGGGAGTCACCGCCGCTTCCGTTCCGCCGCAGATCATTGCTTGGGCATAGCCGCGCTGCACCAACCGGAAAGCATCGCCGATCGCGTTTGACCCAGCCGCACAAGCCGTGACGGAGCAGGAATTTGGCCCTTTTGCTCCCAGATGGATGGCCGTCAGCCCCGCAGCCATGTTGGCGATCATCATCGGGATCATAAAGGGGCTACAGCGATCGGGCCCTTTGGTTAGATAAATTTCCTGCTGATCTTCCAGCACCTTTAGTCCACCAATACCTGTGCCGATCAACACCCCCACCTGCTCCGCATTCAGGTCATTGATCACCAGCCCAGAGTCGGCGATCGCCTGCTTGCTGGCAGACACAGCAAATTGGGCGAACCGATCCATGCGTTTCGCTTCTTTGCGATCGAGATAGGTGTGCGGGTCAAACCCTTTCACTTCTCCGGCGATGCGGCAGTCGTGGCGAGAAGCATCGAACAGCGTGATCGGAGCAATGCCATTGCGGCCGCTGATTAATCCTTCCCAATACTCAGTGAGGGTGTTTCCAATGGGAGTGAGCGCGCCCAGTCCGGTGATGACGACGCGCTTGCGATCGGCAGTTGTCATGGTCTTGGTGTGGAGAAGGTGGAGTGCCGAGAGGGTAGAAGGGGATGAGTTTTGAGCTTCGAGTTCAAGCCTACAGGCTCATACGAGGTCGAGTAGACTTTCTAACCCTCAAAACTCACCCTGGAGATTCCGTTTAAGCAGAGGTTTTCAGTTGATTGCCGATATAGTCCACAGCAGATTGCACCGTGGCGATTTGTTCTGCGGCTTCGTCTGGAATTTCGACATCAAACTCTTCTTCCAGGGCCATGACCAATTCAACGACATCAAGAGAGTCTGCACCTAAATCGTTAGCAAAACTGGCTTGAGGATTCACTTCCCCAGTATCAACGCCAAGTTGCTCGGATACAATCTTTTGAACTTTTTCAAGAATTTCTGTGTCGGTCATAGGAGCCTCGTTGGATGCGGTGGCATGTGTGCCAGGATAATAGTTGCCAGGATGAGCGCTTGCTCTACAGGAAGCTTGCCGTCAAGGTCAGGTAAACCACTCGCGATCGGGAGTGCCTGACTTTTGAGCATCTCATCATATTAGCTGAAAGCGTGATCTCCAGAATCAGTGGGAGTCGCTTTCCAGAGTGGCATGGTGCAGCGAGGATCGCTGGCTTAATTTGCCGAAACAATATAGGGCGAAGCGATCGGCTCGGCTTTACCAGCGCTGACTAACGCCTGATATACCAGGGCAGCTACTTCGGCCCGCGTCGCTTCCCGATTGGGATTTAACTGTCCCACCAAAGGATAATTAACCACAATCTTGCGGCTGGCAGCGGCAGCAACGGCGTTTCTGGCGTAGGTCGGAATTGCGGTAGAGTCTTGGAACAGTGACAGGCTGGAGTAGTCTGTCGGGGTTGGGAAGCTCAGTCCAGTACTCAGCGCCACCAGCACCTGAACGCGGGGAATGCGCTGATCTGGGCGGAAGGTGTTGTTTTCGTAGCCGCGCATAAAGCCGCCCTTAACAACGCTCTGAATCGGCTGGAAGCCCCAGAAATTGCTGCTCACATCCAGGAAGGAAAGTCCCTCCTGCTTAGGGACAGGTGCAAAAGCTTTGTTCAGAATGGCCGCGTACTGCACCCGCGTTACAGGGTCGTTAGGCTTAAACGTGCCACCCGGAAAGCCTGTGATGACGTTGCGCTTGGCCAGTGCCTCAATGTAGGCCTGGGCCCAGTGTCCCTGCACGTCCAGAAAAGCGGAATTTCCGATCGGGCTGCCTGCGGCTACAAGTTCCACTTTGCCGGAGATTTTGTTGGTTTCCAGAATGTTGCCGATGGAGTAGAGTGTGCCATTGGTGGAGTTGTTGATGTCGAACTGACGGTTGTTACGAATCGTGTTTTTGCCAGCTTGCTCTGCTGTGCCTAGGTCAGGACGGGCGCCGATCGTCGCCACAATGCCATCTCGCTTGTTGTTCTCGATCACGTTATTCCGCAGAATCGGCTTCGCGTTGTCGTTGATGTACAGCCCATCGGTGTTCTCGGTGATCCGATTGCTGGTAATCAAGGGCATCGCATTCTCGCTCACTGCCAACCCAAAACCTGTGTCCTGGAACAGATTGCCCTCGATCAGCCCCTTGGAGCTGCTGGCCGCAGAGATGCCGTTGCCGCCATTCTTGAAGAACACGTTCTGCTGAATTTTCGGGGCGGCTGTGCCCGTGATGAAGATACCTTCCCGGTTGTTGTTGGTGAAGGTGCAGTTCTGGATCTCTGGATTGTTGGACTCGACCCAAATGCCCGTACCGCGTGTATTGGGGTTAGTGATGGTGGCTCCGCGAACTTGAACATCGTCCGCCGTCAGCAGCGTGGCGCTCTGGCGGGCGAAGGTTTTGCTGATGTAGTAACCGCCGCCGATGATTGCCACAGTTCCGCCTTTGTCCCCTTCACTGCCCCGCAGTGTCACACCTTTGGGAATCTGAATCGGGAAGACTTCGCCTGTGTCTTTGATGTAGCTGCCCCGTGCCAATTGAACGATCGTCCCTGGCTTGGCCTGCTGCATGGCGTAGGTGATGGTTTTGAAGGCAGTTGCGTCACTGCCGCCTGCATTGGGCACATCCTGACCGGATGAAGGGTTAACGTAGAGGAGCGTTGCACTGAGGGAAGTTTGGGCGATCGAGGTCGGGGCGCTCGTCGTTGAGCCTGTACTGGGAGCGGCGATCGCTCCACTGATCCAGCCGCCTGCTCCGAGGTGTAGGGCAACCAACCCAAGCCGCAGCGCTACGGTAGCGATCGGGCTGAGGCGATCGGGTAGTTTGTTCAAATTTGACGATGATTCTGAAGCGCGAAAACCAAAGCCCTGACGTAGCATAACGGTATACCGATGAAGTGAAGGAGAAAGGGGAAGCAGGACGACCTAACTTTACTGACTGACAGATGGATCAAGGTCTGAGTTCCCCCGCAACTCTACTACAGTGTTCTGCAAAATGAGTACCGATCGAGGCCCAAATTCATGACCGCTTCTGTCCAAAATCCCTTTCTGTCCCTCAACTACGATCCGGAGCTGGAGCGGCTAGGAGACGCCTACTTCGATGTTGTCGCTGCTGCCGAGTTTCCGGCCCATCTATTGCGGTTCCGCAACGACGATTTGCTGCCGTTGCTGGGACTGGAGCCACAAGCGGTGAGCGATCAAGACTTTATCGATGCATTCGGCAAGTTCCAAAGCAACCAGAACTTTTTGGCTCTGCGTTACCACGGCTACCAGTTTGGCTCCTACAACTCCGCTCTGGGTGATGGGCGAGGGTTTCTGTATGGACAGGTGCGGGGAACCGATCGCCAACTCTATGACTTGGGCACGAAAGGCTCTGGCACAACACCCTACTCCAGGGGTGGCGATGGGCGGCTGACGCTGAAGGGCGGGGTGCGGGAGGTGATTGCGGCCGAAGCGCTGCACCGAGCAGGGGTTCGCACTTCTCGCTGCCTGAGCCTAGTGGAAACAGGAGAAGGACTCTGGCGAGGCGACGAACCTTCTCCCACCCGATCGTCCGTGATGATCCGGTTCCAGCAATCGCACATTCGCTTCGGAACCTTCGAGCGGCTCCACTTCCTCGATCGCACCGATTTGATTCTGCCCCTGCTGGATCATGGGATTGAGCAATACTACGGGCACTTGCAGCACGAGAGCGATCGCTACGCCCGCTTCTACGCCGAACTGGTGCTGCGGGTAGCGGAGCTGGTAGCGCAATGGATGGCGGCTGGATTCTGCCATGCTGTTCTCAACACTGACAACATGGCGATCACAGGCGAAAGCTTCGACTACGGCCCCTTTGCCTTCATTCCCAGCTTCGATCCCGGCTTCACCGCCGCCTATTTCGACTACTCCGGTCGCTACAGCTACGCCAACCAGCCCGCCATATGTCGGTGGAATCTGGAAATGCTCCAGCGACCTTTGGCACGGGCGATCGCCCAGTCCGATCTGGATGCTGGGTTGGAGCGATTCTGGAGCCACTACCAGCAGACCTACCGCCAGCGGATGCTGAACAAGCTGGGACTTGATGATTCCGCCGACCCTCAGGCAGAAGCACTGCTCAAGCTGACCCTCCAGTTTTTGCAGGAATCTCAAGTCAGCTATCCCGATTTCTTTGCGGATCTGGCGGCGGAGTTCTCTCCCACTTGGCGCGAAGACATCGCCAACATTTTCCCGGAGGTCGAGCTACCGAATGCTAACCTAGCGGATCTTTGGAACCAGTGGAAGGTGCTGTATTTCGATCGCCTGCTCCACCTGCCCGAAGCCGAACTGGAGTCTGCGCGATCGCGGTTGAAGCAGCACAATCCCGCCACTGTACCCACACGACCCCTGATTGAAGCGGCCTGGCAGCTAATTACAGAGCAAGATGATTGGTCAGACTTTGACGATCTGGTTCAGCAGATCCGGGCCTGAATTAACCGATCGCGCTCCACCAGTTGATCCAGCCCGTTGGAGCCGGGATCATCTCGCCGCGCAGATCCAAAAGCTGCACCAGCACCAAATAGGCCAGGCTGAGGCCGATCGCGATCGCCCCCGTCACAATCGCCACCAGTTTCGATCGATCCATTGATTTCCTCGCACGAGTCAATACTTAAGAGTCAATACTTAAGCAAAATAGAGAGAGAATTGGGAACCGATCGAAGATTGTCAGAATTTAGGGAATCTCGATCGGCTGCCTGCTCCCAGTCTATCTTCAATCCCCTGATTCCCCCGCCCTGGCATGGAACCCTTGACCGATCGCCCCCTTCAATTACCCGCCAGCGTTGACCCAATTCCGGCAGTCATAGAAACTTCGGAACTTAGGAAGGCCTACCGTACTGGATTTTGGCTAACCCAGAAAGTCATCTCGCTCAGAAACTGCTCCCTGCAAGTATTTCAGGGAGAAACCTTTGGACTGCTGGGCCCCAACGGCGCAGGCAAAACCACACTACTGAAAACTCTGCTGGGCATTGTGCGACCATCAGGTGGACGAGGGAAGCTCTTGGGCAAACCGTTGGGCGATCGCAGCGTGAAGCAGCGCATCGGCTACCTACCGGAAAATCCTTACTTCTACGACTACTTGACGGGCAGAGAGTTATTGCAGTTCACTGCTGGATTGTTTGGAGTGAGTCGATCAGAGCAGCGCCAGCGCATTCCTGAACTGCTGGATCTAGTGGGATTGGCCTCAAGTGCTGCCAACCGCAAGCAACTGCGGCAATACTCGAAGGGAATGCTGCAAAGAATTGGTCTAGCTCAGGCGCTGATCAATGACCCAGATTTGGTGTTTCTGGACGAACCGATGTCAGGACTCGACCCGATCGGGCGTTATCAGATCCGGGAAATCATCCTTTCCCTCAAAGCTCAGGGCAAGACGATTTTCTTCAACAGCCACATTCTCTCAGACGTGGAGCGGATCTGCGATCGAGTAGGCATTCTGGCTCAGGGCGAACTGATCTGCGTCGGATCGCTCCAGGAACTTCTGGGCAATGCCGAGGGCTACGATGTGCAGGTGTTGGGCGGTAACCCCAACGCCCTCAAAAGCCGTGTGCCCGACCTAGAGTTTCGGGATGGCTATTGGCAGGGACATCTGCTGGGAAGTCCGCAGGATTTCATTGCCAGTCTGCAACTGATGGGCGCTCAATTGATCTCGATGAATCAATCGCGCCCATCGCTGGAGCAGTTTTTCATTGAGCAACTACAGCAGCGGGGAATTGCAGCAGCAGAGGAGTCGATCGGGCATCCAGGAGTCGCTCAAAAAAAGGCTAGATCTTAAGGGCGTTTGCAGAACGTTTGAGTCGCCCTGCACGCCCCTTCTTTGAAGAGTAAAGAGTTTCCCTCACCCACCTACGCACTCTCTACTGGCCTCGATGGTACTCAGCAAATGACTGATAGGACTTCTCAGGATGATAAAGATGACACTCTTCCGTGATGGTCTTCATTAGGGCCCAGTCAAAGCGGCTCTCGTGGAGATA
>DATNQR010000550.1:0-2830 GCA_036703905.1 Thermosynechococcaceae cyanobacterium | reverse complement strand
TAGGAATGCCAGTTCCCGTAGCCGTCCCGCCAAGATATCAAACTCGAACTGAATGCCCGTGGTGAAGATGGAGGTATCCGGCAGGAAGGTGATGGAAGTGCCAGTGCGTTCCCGATCGATCGGCTTAGATTCGATGCTCTTTATGGGTAGACCCCGCTCAAAGCGCTGAGTGTGGATTTTCTTCTCGCGCCACACCGTCGCTTCCACATATTCCGATAGCGCATTCACCACCGAGATTCCGACACCGTGCAGACCACCCGAAACCTTGTAGCCGCCGCCGCCAAACTTACCGCCCGCCCCCAGCACCGTCATCACGGTTTCCAGAGCGGATTTGCCCGTCCGGGCCACAATGCCCGTGGGAATTCCACGCCCGTCATCTGTTACTGTAACTGAGCCGTTGGCGTTCAGCGTCACCTGAATTTCTGTACAGTAGCCCGCCAGCGCTTCATCGACCGAGTTATCGACAACTTCGTAGACGAGATGGTGCAGACCCCTCGGCCCAGTGCTGCCAATGTACATTCCCGGTCGTTTGCGAACGTGTTCAATTCCTTCTAGAACTTGAATTTGTTCAGCACCGTAGTTCTCTGCCATGCAATTAGCGCTCCCAGCTATCAACGGTCTAAAGCTATCTTTTGCCGCGAAAGACCAAAACTGTCCAAAATTCTAACACAAAAGCCTCTTGAGCGATTTTTGAACCATTTCATGCGCTATTTTTAGCAGGGATGGATCAAACGCTTGGGCTTTATGCTGCTTTCTGCTTCTAGTCTAACAAATATCAATACATCTGTACCAAAGCTAATCGTTCTCTGCGGCCCCACCGCAACGGGAAAATCGGGATTAGCGATCGCCCTAGCCCAACGCCTCCATAGTTATATCCTCAGCGCCGATTCTCGCCAAGTCTACCGCGAGTTCAACATTGGCACAGCCAAGCCCACAGCCTTTGAGCAGCAGCAAGCTCCCCACCATCTCATCGACATTTGCGCTCCCACTGAAGTCCTGACTGTCGCGCAGTATCAGCGACAAGCCCAAGCGCTGGTAGCTTCTCCCTGTCCTCTTCTGGTCGGTGGAACCGGACTTTACCTTCGTGCCATCACTAGAGGCCTCAAGATTCCGCCCGTATCGCCTCAAGCGGAACTGCGATCGCAACTCCAGTCCCTCGGTCAAGTTCAGTGCTATGGGTTGCTGAAACAGGTTGATCGCGCTTCGGCCGCTAAGATTCATCCGAATGATTCTGTGCGAACAGTGCGATCGCTGGAGGTTTTCTATGTCACGGGTCGCCCGATGTCAGAGCAGCAGGGCGAAAATCCGCCGCCCTACCCGATTTTGTCGATCGGGTTGGACTGCACCAACACTGAATCCCTACAGCGACGGATCGAGCAGCGCACAGGACAGATGGTGGAAATGGGCTTAGTGCAGGAAGTGGAGCAGCTTTGTCAGAAATACGGTTCAGATCTACCCTTGCTAAACACTCTGGGCTACGCCGAGTTCAAGCAGTATGTTGCAGGAGACATCTCCCTACCCCAAGCGCAGGAGTTGACCGTGCTGCACACGCGCCAGTTTGCCAAGCGCCAGCGCACCTGGTTTCGGGCTGACCCTGAGATTGAATGGTTTGATGCGGATGCGATCGACCTTCAGGATCAAGTCTGGCAGAGAGTTCAAGCGTTTCTCAAGCAGTAAACCGAAACTTCACGAGCTGCCTCGATCGCCTTTTAATCGAATTAGATCGAGTTGAGGGTGTTAACGCAAATCTAATGCAAATCTGCCGCCCACACGCCGATGTAGATCCGATCGTCGGAATTGCGCTCGATCGTGCCTTTCAGATTGCCTTTGCGGAACGAAACGCTTTTGCTACGCCGATCGTAAACTTGCTGCAACCCCTCCAAAGCCTCCGTTGAAGCCTGACTATCCATCATGCCATTGAGGGTTGTCTTCATTTGCAGCAGGTCTACGCTTTGGACAAACGAAGCTTCGGTCTGCCGGATTTCTCCAGAGGTGCGATCGTAGATGTAGGCCAGCGTTACCTGGTTAGGAGCAACTTCGTAGAGGGCGGTGCGGGTGTTGGGCCAAATTCCAGTATTGCGCTGAACCGGATCTCCCAGCGTCTTCACGACTTCGCCTTCAGTTGTGCCCGGAGCAAAGCCCGGAATTCGAGCCACAGTTGAGGGGGTTGCCAGGCTGGGAGAAGTTGATGGAGCCGGCGAAGGACGATCGGGCGCAGGAGAGGGGGGGAGAGAAGGTTGCCTCACTTCTGGAGTGGGGTTGGCAGAAGGTCGTAACGGAGATGGACTAGGGGAAGCCACGATCGGAGGCACGGTTTCAGAGGGAGTAGGACTGGGTTGGGCGTTTTCAGTTGAGGGAGATGGCTGGGACTTTAGCCAGAAGGCCACCAGAGTTGCAGCGCCAAGCGTCAGGATAGACAGCCCAGCCAGAATCAGGATAATGCGACCAGAACTGCGAGGCGGAGTTGAAGCCGCTACTTCAGTTCCTCCACGAGATTGAGGTGGAGTGGGCGATCGTCCCGGTGCGATGGCGATCGTGGCGATCGCGGCGGTAGGGGAAGGCGCGATCGCGGCAGGGAGAGGAGCGGCAGCGGAAGAGGTTACATCCGGCAGCAGTGCCAGCCACTCATCCATGCTGCCTGGGCGATGCCTTGCCTCGACTGCCATGCCGCGCAGAACTGCCTGGTTCAGTGCCGCACTGAGTTCGGGACGCAGATCGCGAGGGGCAGGTAGGGGTTGACGGTCTCGCAGGATTGATGCAACTGGAACCACTGCTGTTAGCAGAGTGTAGAGCGTGGCGGCCAGACCATAAACGTCAGTAGCGGGAGTGC
>DATNQR010000549.1:0-5095 GCA_036703905.1 Thermosynechococcaceae cyanobacterium | reverse complement strand
CTGGCTAAAGGATCAGGGACGGCTAGAGAAGGTTGGCGGTCAGAGTAAGCTGGTGCAATTGATCGATCGCACCGTCAGCGCTGTCAACATCGACCAGTATGCCCTGCTAGTGATGGATAAATTTTCTCGCCGGCAGCTCATTCGAGCCGGCAACGAGATCGCCCAACTTGGCCATGACTCCACCGCAGATCTAGAACAAGTCCTCGACCAGTCCGAGCAGAAAGTCTTCGGCGTTACTCAAGACCGACCCCAGGATGGTCTTACTGCCGCCGCCGACATCTTGACTCACACCTTTTCTGATATTGAGAGCCGATCGCTGGGGATGGTGCTGCCGGGGCTATCCTGTGGCTTCTATGACCTGGATGCGATGACGCAGGGTTTTCAGCGATCGGATTTGATTATTGTGGCGGGTCGGCCTTCAATGGGCAAAACTGCAATTTGCCTGAATATGGCGCGGAACGTGGCGGCATTTCACAAGCTTCCTGTGGCCATTTTCAGTCTAGAGATGTCCAAGGAGCAGTTGATTCAGCGTTTGCTAGCCAGCGAAGTGCGGATCGAGAGCGGTCGCTTGCGGGCGGGTCGGGTAAGCCAGCAGGAATGGGAGCCTCTCGGTCAGGCGATCAACGTTCTGTCTCAATTGCCGATGTTCATCGACGATACGCCCAACATCAATATTACGGAGATGCGATCGAAGGCGCGACGACTGCAAGCAGAACACGGATCGCTGGGGCTAATTCTGCTGGATTATCTGCAACTCATGGAGGGCGGCAGCGACAACCGAGTGCAGGAATTATCCCGCATCACCCGTGCCCTCAAAGGGTTGGCGCGGGAACTACGGGTTCCCATTATTGCTCTGTCGCAACTCAGCCGAGGCGTAGAGTCCCGTACTAACAAGCGCCCCATGATGTCTGACCTACGCGAAAGTGGCGCGATCGAGCAGGACGCAGACCTGATCATGATGCTGTACCGAGACGAGTACTACAACCCGGACACTCCCGATCGCGGCATTGCCGAAGTCATCATCTCCAAACACCGTAACGGGCCTACGGGAGTTGTCAAGCTGTTGTTTGAGTCCCAGTTCACTCAGTTTAGAAATATGGCTTCTCCCAATCGATCGTGAGAGATCCCCGACTTCTCAAAGAAGTCGGGGATCTAAGCGTCTAAGCAGGAGAAGGAGTGGCTACGGCCGGCCGTTGGGCCCGTAACCGATAACTGCGACCTTGTGGCGATAGATTAGCTCTGCACCGTACCAGCCTGTCACCGCTATCAATACCGCCACCAACAGGGAGATGATCAGTCCGATCGGCAAAACTGCGCCCGTTTGGTTGCCCCAACGCAGCACAAAGCTTGCCAAGGACAAACTCAGAGCCGCCACATTGCCCGTCATGTGGGCCCAGCCTGCGCTGTGCTGGCGGACGCGATCGATCTTGAGGAAATCCGACATTCCCGTTGCAGCGGCTACCAGTCCTGTAACCAGTCCTGCGCCAATCAGCCAGAAGGAAGCCCGCGCCCAGAAGCTGTCGCTGGTGAGCCAATAGCCCACGTCTGTACCTAGTGCGCCCGTCAAGAAGGCGATCGGAAACGTCACCAGCAATGGGTGAAGGGGATGCCCTGCGATCGCCACAGTGCTGGGAACACCGCTGTCCCGATATTCGCGCTCGTCACTTTCGATAAGGGGAGGAATGTTAGGGGTCTGAGTCATGAGGTTCTCCTAAAGGATTCAATCAGAATTAAAACGGCAAAACTAGGACGGATCTAGGACGGGAACTGAGTGATAGCGGCTTCGGCCCGGAACTTCATCCGTCCAGCTTGAACGTCAAGGGCTTTGAGCCGCAGCGACATTCCTTCAAGCGAAAAATTCCGTAAATCCAGCAGCGCTTGGGCTTGCGCTAGCAGCGCCTCTGCCACCTCAGGCACACTGTTCTCGGTGTATTCTACTTGCTCTAGCTGGATGCATTCTCCGTTAGGGGAAAGCGTAGGGACGGCCGTAAACGCGACTTTTTGCAATGTTCCGGTTTCGTGCAGGTGGAGTTCAGCGGCGATCGCTAGCTTTCCTTCACCGGGAAGCCGCAGTTCGACCTGCTGAGTGTTCACGGTCTGGGGTTGCCCGTCCACCGATATCGAAAGATTCTGCATCTTTCCCTGAATGAACTCAGAGTTAAATGCTCGGTTCAAGTCAGCCTCAGTCAGAATCACCTGCAAATCGGCATCAGTGGGCCGAGTTAGTTCGATCTTGCCCAGAGCAGCACTAAGAGGATTGATCGCAATGCTGCCCGTGTTTAACTGCATTTTCTCAACCCGCAGGTCTTGCTGCATCACCAGACCTTGCCCAGCGATCGTCACGCTATCCACTGCTCCAGAAATGACCTTGAGCGGGTCGGTTTGAATCGCAACGTCAAGGTTCTCCACTTCGTCTAATTGACTGGCAATGCCCACTTCAGCAATTTTGCTGATCGCCTGCTCTCCCAAATCTGGCATTTGCACTTGGCTCCACTCTCTATCTCTTGGGTTAATCTAGGTCATGCGTCCCTTGCCCTGAATCTGCTTTATGGTAGAGAGCAAGCCAGGTTCAAGTCCGTTTGAAGAGGAAGTTATGGATTTGCTGGAGTACCAGGCAAAAGAACTGTTTCGGCAGATGGATATTCCCGTACTTCCTTCGCAACGCATTGATCACCCCAAAGATTTGAAGCGGCTGACGATTCCTTACCCAGTGGTGCTGAAGTCTCAGGTTTACATCGGTGGGCGGGGTCGAGTGGGCGGAGTCAAGTTTGTCGAGAATACGATCGATGCGATCGCCACTGCTCAAGCCATCTTCGGTTTGTCGATTGAGGGCGAATATCCCAAAGTGCTGTTGGCAGAGGCCAAGTATGATGCCGATCGGGAGTTCTATCTAGCCGTGAGCTTGAACCGTTCCCTTTGCCGTCCGGTGCTGCTGGGGTCTCAGCAGGGCGGAATTGATGTGCAAGCGGCGATCGCTCAGATGCAGCACGTCGTTGTGGATCAGGAGTTTTCTCCCTACTATGCGCGCCGACTGGCCCTAAAGATGGGTCTGGAGGGACAGCTAATCACCACCGTTAGCGCGATCGTGGAGAAAATGTACCAGTTGTTTGTTCAGAAGGATCTGGATCTGGTGGAGATTAATCCTTTAGGAATCAGCGCCAGTGGTGCAGTGATGGCCCTGGATGGCAAGGTCAGCCTTAACGATGATGCTCTACAGCGGCATCCTGACTTGGCAGCGCTAGTAGGAGCTTCTGGCAGCCACTCGGCGGCCTACGCTAGGGAAACTCCCATGGCGATCGACCCCGATGGGCAGATTGGAATTCTCTGTAACGGAGCCGGATTGACCATGGCCACAATGGATCTAGTCTGTGCAGCAGGGGGCAAGCCCGCTTGGGTGCTGAACATTGGTGGCGAAACCAATTGGGACTCTTCCCCCGCCACCCTGCGCGCTCGCCTGGAACGGGGACTAGATCAGATGACTCAAATTCGATCGGTGCGTGTCCTGTTGGTCAATTTGGTTAGCGGACTGATTCCCTGCGATGAAACTGCAACCGTGATCGCCAGCTACCTGGATCGGCGGATTCGGGAACCCCGTGGCGTGAGCGAAATCCGCTCCGATACCCTGATCACCCACACCGTGCGAACTCCCCATCTGGTGGTGCGGCTGGTGGGCAACAACTGCGATCTAGCCGCTGCCCAACTAACGGCTACCCAAATTCAACTCACTGCCAGTCTGGATGAAGCAGTGGCCCAAACCGTCGCTCTAACTAAGCCAACAACCCCGCGATCGAACGGACTCAAAAATGGCAACTGAATCAAACTCACCTGGAATAGACTCCATCGATCGGCTCCAGGAATTTCTAGAGATTGCTACGGAAGCAGCGCTGGCTGGTGGCGCAGTGTTGCAGTCCTATCTGGGCAAGCTGGAGCAAGTGGAGGAAAAAGGCCGACCAGGTGATCTAGTGACGGAGGCAGACAAAGCCGCCGAGCAGGTGGTCTTAGGCGTTTTGCAGCGTCACCTGCCTGACCACGGCATTTTGGCGGAGGAGTCAGGACAACAGGGAAATCGATCGACCGACTACCTCTGGGCTGTCGATCCTCTAGATGGAACCACGAATTATGCTCACCAGTACCCTTGCTTTTCGGTGTCGATCGGGCTGCTGATCCAGGGCGTTCCCCAGGTGGGCGTGATTTTTGATCCCGTGCGCCAAGAGCTATTCCGCGCCGCTACTGGATTGGGCGCAACCCGCGATCGTCGTCCTATTCAGGTTTCCTCGACAACCGATCTGGCGAAAAGCTTGCTAGTGACAGGGTTTGCCTACGATCGTCGCCAAACCCCAGACAACAACTACGCCGAATTTTGCTACCTCACTCACCTGACCCAGGGAGTGCGCCGCAGTGGTTCAGCTTCGTTAGATCTGGCGGCTGTGGCCTGCGGCCGCCTGGATGGATACTGGGAACGGGGTCTGTCGCCCTGGGATCTGGCGGCGGGCGTGGTGATTCTACGAGAAGCAGGCGGCCAGGTAACAGCTTACGATCGCTCTCCCTTCGATCTAAAATCTGGCCGTCTCTTGGCCACCAATGGACACCTACACCCTGCCCTCAGCGCTGCCCTGCTGCAAGTTCCTCCTCTGGCTACCTGGGCCACGATCGAAAAAACCTGAAGCGATCGCGCCTATTGATTGGACTTGCCCAGCTTCCAGAAATCCGGTTGCTCCGGAATGACTTCATAGTTCGCCTTCAAGCTGTCCAGCAGCGCAGGCGATGGCAGATACACAAACACATCTCTAAACCCTGGAGCAACTTCTGGAGCTTTGGCGTTGGCGAACAACTGTACCTTTGCTTTCTTATCCAATGAGTGGCTAAGGGTCAGGAATGAAGCGAAGTAGCGATCGCTGACCACGAGGGGTCGTTCTGTCTGATTCACCACCTGAGCGACCTGACGATCAGCATTGCCGCAAGCCTTACTCCACCAAAACTCCGATCGAGCAAAAGCGATGCAGGAAGCAAAGCTCGAAAGCAGGAGATGAATGAAATTACTTCTCGATTACTTCTCACATGAGGGAATTAAATTCCTGAAATCATTGGAGCTTAA
>DATNQR010000548.1:0-4305 GCA_036703905.1 Thermosynechococcaceae cyanobacterium | reverse complement strand
CACAACCCATTGCCTGCCAAAAATCCTTCAATCCAGGCGGCAGCTTGAGAGGGCTCACTGGCAGTTGAGAGTGCCAATCCTAGTCGTCGTGCCGTCTCTTCTGGTTGAAAGACTCCGGCTTCAAAGAGTAAGCGACAGCAGCGCCCTGCCACCAGTCCATGTAACCCTCGGTGGTCTGCCAGTTGAGCGAGAACCTGTTGCCACATATCTAAGGCATCCGGTTGCTGAAGGAGCGCGATCGCCCCATTCACTGCAATTACTTGCTGATACATCTGGGTTGCCGCATCATCATCTAGAGAAGCTACAGCAATAGGTAGACCAATACAAATGCGAGCGATCAGCCCGTTAACGACATGCCCAACCGTTGTCGTTTCAAACTGGCGCACCGTACCGTAGCGCATCACATTGACTAGAGGAGGCAAAGCGTTCATCAGATGTGACATATCGCTTGCCACGGCCGCTTCTGATTCCAGACAGGCCATTAAGTGAGCGATCGCCTGGGGGAGGTTTGCCAGCAGAGTTTGATCAATCAGCTTCGTGAGGTCAGGTAGGTTGGCTTGATTGGCGCGATCGTATGCCCAAGTCGTGACAGCCATTTCAATCGTATTGCCCCAGATGCTCGCCTCAATCAAACGAATAGAAAACTCCGGCTGCCACTGGAGCCGCCAGGATTCGCGGAATGTGCCTTTCGTGTTACCCGTAGACTGTTGCCATCCCCAAGGAAGCTGCAATAGGTCAAGTCGATGTAACAGGTGCGATCGCTCTAAATCTAGAGGTTTACGCAGATCCAGATCCAGACTTGTTTCTGTTGCTTCTGGTTTAAGCCGCAGTCTCTTCTGCTGTCGCTGTAAATCTTGTTGTAGAGGAATCATTGGGGTTTCGGCAGGAACCTTGCCCAACCGTTCGCCCACAATGAGTTGCTGATGAATCAACTGCATTGGCAGCACATCACCAAAACAAAGAACTGCCTGGGTCGCTTCATTTAATTCAGGAAGACCAGGAAGGGGACGATCGCGCAATGCCGCTAATGTTTCAGCTAATCGAACAGCTTCAATTACGCTGGCGGAGGAGGCATCCAGGTCTTGTTTTCGCAACAGTCGAGCGACTTTCGTCATCCAGCGAATCGAACTATGGGTGGTGCCAAGAGATGATTTGGTACGATCGCTCCGTTTTCCCTGTTCCCACAAATGCTGATACCAACCGGGTGATTTAATTCCTGCTCCGTAGCCACTGCTAATCGTCAATCGTCCATATGTCCAGGGAACCCAAGTCGCTTCAACCTTGAGTTTTGGAAGTCCCTTTAGCAGGGCAATATCTTCTTTGGTAGGTGGCATCGTTGCTAAAGCAGGCGCGTGCCATGCGCCACAAACAACGGCAATTCGTTGAAAACCTTGCTTTTTTGCTTCGCGAATGGTCTTCCGCATGTAGGCTTCTCGATACGGTTCCAACCAATCAAATCGAGAAACAACTTGCCCCACCTCTGATCGCAGCACGGTCATCGCTTCTAAAATGGCAGCAAACAACTCCGTGCTATCTTGCCGTTGTTCGACCAAATGTTCCCACCAACGTTCACCATCGCTGTATCCTGCTGCTTGAGCAAGCAGGCTCAACGGATCATCATAGGAATTAGGAATTGGGGGTTGGGGAAGTAATTCTGTCTCCTCTTTCTCTCCATCCCCCAGCAACTGTTCTTCATTCACTAATCCCTGTTCTTTATCTTCCATTCCCATTACCAGTCGGTGAGCCTGGGGTAAATCCATGAACCGGACAGGAATCTGCTGAGTCAATCCATAGTGAATGGCTTGCCACTCTGGAGAAAACACTGCAAAGGGGTAATAAGCTGCCTGTTGAGGGTTTGCGGGTGAATAAACCAGTAATGCGACAGGTGGACGCATCTGAGGATCAATCAGCAGGGGTAAAACTGCCTCTGCATCGGTCGGTCCTTCCACCAGCACAATATCTGGCTGAAGTTGCGTTAACGCCCGACAAAGACTGCGAGCAGAGCCAGGACCATGATGACGAATTCCAAAAATGTGGATTGACATAAAGATTGCCCCTAGAGCATCGCACGGCTGGCTCGATACAAATCTTTCCAACCGTCCCGCTCTTTGACAACGGTTTCCAGATACTCCTTCCAGACCACCTGATCCTGTACAGGGTCTTTGATGATCGCTCCAACCAAGCCAGAAATTAAGTCACTAGCTGTTAGAGAGCCATCCCCAAAGTGAGCCGAGAGGGACATACCACTGTTTACGACTGAAATCGCTTCCGCAGGGCTGAGCGTTCCTGTAGGAGATTTGAGTTTTGTTTTGCCATCAGTAGTTACTCCATTTCGCAATTCTCGAAAGATAGTAACAATCCGCTGAATTTCCTCCAGAGCCGGAATCTCGGCAGGGAGTTCTAACGCTCGTCCCAGGCTTGTCACTCGCTGTTGCACAATGCTGACTTCTTCTTCGATCGAGTTAGGAACAGGCAAAATCACCGTATTAAAACGGCGTTTAAGGGCACTGGAAAGTTCGTTTACGCCGCGATCGCGGTTGTTTGCTGTTGCAATAACATTAAAGCCTTTGGTTGCTTGCACTTCCGTATTCAGTTCCGGAACGGGCAGTATCTTTTCTGACAAAACGGTAATCAGCGTATCTTGAACGTCCGAGGGAATGCGAGTCAGTTCTTCAACACGGGCAATCTTACCGTCTGCCATTGCCCGCATCATGGGGCTGGCAACTAAAGCCTCCATTGAGGGTCCTTCTGCCAACAGTCGAGCGTAGTTCCAGCCGTAACGAATTGCCTCTTCACTCGTGCCAGCCGTTCCCTGAATCAGCATTGTGGAATCACCTGAAATTGCTGCTGCCAAATGCTCAGACACCCAGGACTTTGCCGTACCTGGAACGCCATACAGCAGTAAGGCGCGATCGGTGGCAAGGGTCGCGATCGCCACTTCCATTAAGCGGCGATTGCCAATGTACTTAGGAGCAACTTCAAAGCCATTCGCTAAGGTGCCACCCAGCAGGTAAACAGACACTGCCCAAGGGGAAAGCCTCCAGTTGGGTGGTCGCTGGCGTGTATCGGCTTTTGCCAGTTCGTCTAGCTCATGAGCAAACTGCTGTTCAGCGTGTTCGCGCAGAAGGACTGTGAGGTTTGGGGGTTGGGAGTTGGAGGATTGAGACTTAGATTTTGCTGCCATGATGATTGCTTTATTGTTGATTTGTTCTGGTTTATTGGGTTGCTAACCGATTGATTTCCTACTCCCTAATTCTCTGTCTCAAATGCCTGAGACATTTCTTTGCGAAATTCTAATAACGTTACAAGATCATTCAAGCTATTCATCCAGTGAGAATCATGAGCTAGCCCTTCACGTAAATGAATGACTTCTGAGGTGAGACTAACTGGAATAAAACGAGCAAATTCTTTGAGAGCAGATCTAAGTTCCCAATCAGAATTTAAAGAAGGTTTGGTATTACTCAAATGTTTCTCTAATCCATTCAAAACGAGACGAGCTAAGTCAAAGCTCCACGGACAGGAACTGGAACGAAGCAACCCAATCGTTGATGAATCATTGATTTTTCTGTGAAAAACCTGGAACAGATCAATTAAGAGAGCATCACGGCGCTCGCCGGAAAATGCATTAACCAGCTCTTCAGTAGTGAGGCTAATAAGTGTAGCATTCCAGCTCATTGATGCTTGTCCAGCAAACCAGAGTTTGAAGACTGCCTCCAGCCATGTATCGTTTCTTTGACGTTTGGCAGCTAGAGCAAATCCATCTAGCAAAACAGCCTGCCAATCATGGAATTGAGTGAGTCTAACAATTTCTTGGGGTGATAATTGCCATCGGTTAGTCCAGGCGCTGAGTGGGGTTACACTAATCATTTGTAACAACCACCAGGCTTTTTCACCCACTTTGACATCTATGGAAGATGGCGGTTTTAGTTCAAGTCCAAGTTGGATTAGCGTTTCATCTAAATGATCGGGTAACTGGACCTGCAAAGATGGTTTTTTGTTGTGTTCAACCAAGAGATAACGACAGGTGTGTTCCATTGCCTGTTGACACAGGCGAGAATTGGACAGACTCGCGAGTAAATCTACTGCAACTCGTCGAACTTCTTTACTACGATCGCCCACTGCGATTTCTAAAAATGGCTCATCTGCCATGCTTAATCCAATGAGGAAGGTTTCCAGAAATTTGGCACGATCGCTTGCTGTTTCCTGCTTCCAGGTTGATTGCAGCAATTCTCTGGCACGATCAGGATTGTGCGATCGCAGATCTTGCAAATAGAGCAATCGTGCTGATGGAGTTCCTGTTTCCCA
>DATNQR010000547.1:0-8313 GCA_036703905.1 Thermosynechococcaceae cyanobacterium | reverse complement strand
CGGGGCAGTCTGAATCGCGCCGCCAGAAAAATCACGTAGACCGAAAATCCTGTATTGATCACGTCTCCCAGTCCTGGAACTAACCCAACGATCGGATCCCAACCGAAGCGAAACGGTGTGCCTGGAATCCGAAAGGCAGTGTCCAGCAAGCGGCTGAGTTTACGAACGCGATCGAGGGTGTGGAGACGTTCTTGAGTATTCATACTCTTACAATGCTGCCAACACTTCTGAAAATCCTATATCTCTAGCAGGAAAAACTTGCCAGTCGAACTGAGGCTAATTGAACTGGGGTGGCAACTCAGAGGGAGGAACAGTCAGGGGAGTTGGGGCAGGACGAGGCGAGGCAGGCGGCGGAGTAGCACGAGTAGTTGATGGCAATGCTTCGCGGGCCGGAGATGTTCGCGGCGGGGCTTCCCGTGGTGTGTCGAGGCCCAGAACGGACGGCGAGGATGGCATCGCAGTGGAAGCAGGCGAGGCGACGGTTGAAGCTGTGGGTGGGGCAGTGGGTGGGGCAGTAGCTTCGATCGTCACCGACCGACTCACCTGCTGACCGGCGGCGTTGGTGGCTCTCAGGGTAAACTGCTTCACACCGGGCTGTTGCAGAGCATAGCTCAACTTGCCCTGAGCTTGTACTTTGCCAGGAGCGGGTAGCAGTTCCACATTCAGGTTGCGGCCGTTGACCTGCCAGGAGAAATTGAGCGGGGCTGCTCCCGTGAGCGGAAGGGTGAGCTTGGCGGGTGCCTCTTTGTCGTTGATCTTGAATGCAGCGATCGTGGGCGGTTGAGGCTGGATGCTGACCTCGATTTGGCGACGATCGATTGCGCTGTCAGTCCTGGCCGTCAGCGCCAGTTCAAATTTGTAAGCGCCCGCATCGCGGGCCGCTGTCGGCACAGCTTGACATTTCAAGGTTTGTTGGAGGGTGCAAAAAGGCTGTAGTTCTTTGGGAATGCCCTGGCTAAAGTCGTAGGTGGTGAACTTGCGCCCGCCCTGCCCTCTGCTGGTTAGCTGCACCGATCGCAGTTTAGCGGGGTTCCGCACTTGCCAGTTTAGCCGCACTGGTGCGCCAGATGGGTCAGATTCCTGGTAGGTGCTGTTCTCGGTAGCAAACTCCAGGATTTGCGGTCGGTTTGCTATGCCGAACAAGCCCGTTGCCATGAGTACGATCGCCCCTGCTCCGCCTACCCCAGCCAGCAATCCCAACGCCACCTGCCAGAGCGGTCGCCCTTGCCAAATCAGGGTTCCGGGGAGGCGATCGCTAGGCAACGGCAGATGGTGAGCATCCTCTACCTCCACCCAGAAATCAATCGATCGTTGCCCCAGAAGCGGACGTTTCCAGCGCTGCTTCGGTTTCACCCATAGCTGCGTGTTGCCGGAGCCGTTGGGCGGCAGCACCCAAACCCGCGCCGGAGTCATGAGGTATTCACAGGTAAGCTGACGACCGGCTTCTCGTACCCCCAGGGAAATGTGCCGATCGGTGTTGCCTTGGTTCAGCAAGCAGATTTCGTATTCTCCTGCCATTTGTCGAATCGTGCTGCTGACGGCTCTCAAGTCGAGTTGCAGCGCGTGAACAGGCAAAATTTTCAGGTAAAGCCAGGTCGATCGTGGCTCCAGCATCTGCTTCGAGTGCAACTGGAGCGTGGCGGTGTAGGGGATCGGTGGTGCGTTGCTGGGCGGATGAATGCTGAGAATAATTTGCCCAGTTTCGCCGGAGGGCAAAGTGAGTCCATCTGGGCGGACTGCCTCTGAAGCGGTCTGCTCCTGGCCATAGCGCAGACTAACCCAGTCGATCGGTAAACCAGCACAGGTGAGCCAGAAGCGATCGAGGTTGGGCGTTGTGTTGTGCACCCGCGCCGTCACTTCTAGGGTTTCTCCAGGTTGCAGCACTGCCGGATGGTTGAGGTCAGTGACTGGCTCGATTGCCAGCTTTTGGTGAGGCTTGAGGTGAAGCGGGGAGGCGGAGTGGGCATCATCTGGTGAAGTCATGGCAGTCCCTGATGACGATCGAGGTAGACGATACCTCCTACAGACCCAGAGCGAGGGCTTCAGGAGAGGGCATGAAATCTACAAATCCATTTAGGGCTTCAAAACTGACCATTGGGTAATTCCAGCCCTCGCCTTCCAGCCCAGAAATTTACCGATCGGCTCTGCCCGTTGCACTGCTAGGCGGGTGAGTTCTCCGCCAACCTGACTGTGCCACTGGAACACTTGCTGTTCACCTTCGACCGTGACAGCGTTAGCTACCAGTCTTCCCCCCGATCGCAGCGCTCTCCAGCAGGTTTCCAGTAAGTCTGGAGCAGTCAGACCACCACCAATAAAAACAGCATCCGGTTCGGGCAGGTCTTGGAGCGCAGCCGGGGCAGTGCCAGAGACAATCTTCAGGTTGGGTGTGCCCAAGGCGACCGCATTGTGGGTCAGATGGTTGAGGCGATCGCGATTTCGCTCTAGAGCAATGGCTCGACAGCGAGGGTGGCTCCGCATCCACTCGATCCCGACCGACCCGCAACCCGCACCCACATCCCACAAGAGCTGTCCGGGCAGAGGCGCGAGGGCCGCCAGAGTGATGGCACGAACTTCCCGTTTGGTGAGTTGCCCGTCGTGGAGAAAGGCGCTGTCGGGCAGACCGGCCAAGCGGGAGAGGGAAGGCACATCAGCAGGACAGGCTAGGGCAATCGTATTCAGATCAGCTAAATCGATCGCTGTCCAGTTAGCGGCTTTGGCTGCAATTCGGCGCTCGTGAATGCCGCCCATCCGCTCCAGTACCGTCATCTGTGTCTCGCCAAAGCCTCGGTCGACCAGCAGTTGAGCCACGATCGCCGGGGTTTTGCGCCCCTCACTCAAGATCAGCAGCCGCGCTCCGGCATAGAGGTGGGCGTGAACCAGTGCCGGATCGCGACCACACAGGCTCAAGGTTTCCACGTCGGTCAGGGGCCATCCTAGGCGAGCGCAGGACAGGCTGAAGGCAGAGGGCGCAGGCACGATCGCCATTTCCTCGATCGCCACCCGTCGCACCAGCGTTGTCCCAATGCCATAGCACAGGGGATCGCCGCTTGCCAGTATGCAGACCGGCCGCCCTCGGTGACGCAAAATTTCCTCCACGGAGGACTCGATCGGTGAGGCCCAAACTAGCTTTTTCCGGTCATCCTCCGCAGGCAACATAGCCAGATGGCGATCGCCTCCCGCCACCACTTCAGCTTGCTCCAGCAAAGTACGGGCGATCGGACTCAGCCCCGCCAGTCCGTCTTCCCCAATCCCCACGACTGATAGCCATGCCTGCATCATGCGCGGTTCCCCAGGGCGCTAACGTTTGTGGTCAACGGCTACCGATGAATCTCAACAAGCACCAGCAGCTTTCTCAAGTTCGCTGACCAAGGGTTGTACGGTTTCTCTTGCGTAAGCCCTTTCGATGATCGATCGTCCCTTAGTCGATCGAAATAGACTGTGGGCCGCCGTTGCTGCCGTTGTGAGTTCTGGTGGAAACAGTTGAAGTAGGCACACCGGACTGCTGATCCAGCCAGCTTTTCACTGGATCGTCTTGTAAGCTGAGGCGCAACACTCCAGACACAAACCCGCCCAGAAAGGAGAGAGGTTGCTGGGTCAGTTCTTGCCAGATGGGGGACAGTTCATCCAAAAACATGAGAGTTGCTCCGGTAGGATTTGGGGCGATCGTAGCGCGAAACCACATTTATTTGGGAAGTGGGCGCTAGAGAACTCCCAAACACTGAGCCAAGGCCTCAGCGCTGCGGCGGTGGCTGAACTTCTCGGTGATCTTCTTGCGGGATGCCCGACTGAGGCGGCAGGCAAAATCAGGATCTTGCAGCAGTTGAGCGATCGCTTCAGTCATCGCGTCCGGATCTTCCGAGGGTACAAGGATTCCGTCCACACCACTGTCGATCAGTTCCGAGTTGCCCCCCACATCCGTCACCACTACGGGCAGCTCCATTGCCATTGCCTCCATCACCGAAACCGGAATACCCTCGTTGAGGCTGGCCAAAGCAAAAACGTGAGCATCTTCTAAACCTTGTCGAATTCGCCCTTCCGAGACTGCGCCTAATAGTTCAACGTGTTCTGAGAGGGATCGCGCCTGAATCATCCGTTCCAATTCTCGGTGATAGCCACTGCCGCCCTGCTCGTCCTCCCCAGCAATCTGCAAATGCACTTTGAAACCACGTTGAAGCAGGCTGGCGATCGTGCTAATCAGGTAATTGTGGCCCTTCACTGGGTTAAGCCGGCCGCAGGCAAAAATCCTACAAACCTGCCCCGGTTGCGGCGACGTGTAGGGAATGTGTCGCTTGATCTGCTCTAGGTTCACGCCCATCGGAGCAACAGCAACCTGGTTGGGCAAAGCGCCCGCCAGTTCCCGATTCACAAACTTGAAAAGCTGCTGCGAAATCACCAGGGCAAATTCGGAATGTCGCCACTTTTGGCGCTGGTTCGGCCCATACACCGACAGCGTTGGCCCATGAAGCGTGATGCTGTAGGTCAAATCAGACAGCACCGCCGCGAACATTGCTATGTTGGCGGCATCGGCGCAGGAGTGAACATGGATGTGCTGCCAGCCTCTAGTCTTACCCAACCAAACCAGCTTACCTCCCACCAGCACCATCGCCAGCAGGCGAGATTTCTGTCGAAGCGAAAGATCGGGAGCCGATGCCACAAGCTGAAGACAGCGCCCCCAACCGATCGGCCCTGCTTTGATTACCTGAAGCAAAGCCCCAAACAAATCCCGGCTCTGAAATGGAGCCAGGTAAGCCGTCTGAGTTTGGGCTTCGGCGGCCCAGGTATGGGAGGCGATCGCTTTAGGTGGGCGGCGGGTGGACACTAAATCTGTATCAATCCCAAGCTCAGTCAAAACCTGCCGCTCCCGCCAGAAAAAGATATGAGTCTGACCGGGAAACTCAGGAATTAGGTAACCAATTCGTGTCTTCATGCTGGGTTAGGGAGGTGAGGGTTAGAGATGTCAGGATTTGGGGGCTGCATCGCGCTCAGTCCTCACCCACTTAGTTTGGGGTTTAATCAGAAAGCTCAGGTAAAGGGGAACTTTCCACAGGACATAGAGAGGAATGGACAGCAACGTGTGTAGGGGCAACTCAGCCCGACAGAACCGGGCCCAGGCAGTCAAAATAGCGACCAGCAGCAGCCCTCCTTCCAGAGCCAGCAACAGCACGGGTAAGGGGGAAATTTTGAGCCAGAAGAACGCAACCAGAGCGATCATGCTAACCACCAGCCACAGCATCACTAGGAGCGACAAAGGCGGCACAGACAGATCGAGCGCCAGGGACAACAAGTCGAAACGCTTTTGCCTGAGAGCAGCTTTCGTCAAGCGGGGAACCTGGGCTTTGAGGGTTTGCAGGTGTCCGTGTTCCCACCGAGTGCGCTGAGTTTTTGCGGCTTTTTTCTGCTGGGGTAGCGCTCCGATGACTCTAGCCTCAGCGCAAAAAGTGGGGGGATGACCAGCGAGAGCAAAATCCAGCGCCATCTGCATATCCTCCACCAAATTGCTGCTGGCTAGGGAAACGGTGGAAAGCAGACTCCAAGGCAAGGCCATGCCTGTGCCCGTCAGCAGGTTGGGTAGCCCTAACTGTCTCAGCCCCAGGGGCCGCACTAGATTTTTAACGGTGAAGGCCAACACCGAGACGGCATCTTTGGGACTGGGACGGGCAGGGCGGGTCAGCAAGTAAGTAGCCTGAACGGGACGCTTCTGGGCGATCGCCATCACAGCAATTTTCTCGATCGACCCTGGCGAAACCAAACAATCCGCATCCACAATCACCACCACGTCTGGCGGCTGGGCTGATAGAAATCGCAGCCCAAAATCCAGGGCATACCCCTTGCCTCGTTGATCGAGGTCGTGACGCTCAATCACGGTTGCCCCCGCCTCACGGGAGATTGCTGCGGTTTCATCCTCGCAGTTATCCGCCACTACCACGAGGCGATCGTCTTTGGATAACTGCGGTAACAAAGTTTTCAGCGTTGCCTGAATTCCACTCGCCTCGTTGTGAGCAGGCACGAGAATGGCGATCGTGGGACGAATCCCTCCCCCTTGAGAGCGGCGCGTGGGCAGCAGAGCCGCTGTACACTCCACCCAGAGAACGCCGATCGGAATTAGCAAAGCCAACGCCCCAAGGAGCAGGACAACGCTAAGGAGAATAAGCCATAAATTCATCAACAACGCTCCAACTGCCGCTCCGGGCTAAGGTTCCTTGAGTTCCGAGAAGAGGCAGTCAAAAAAGCCTGGTCAACCAGGAACTGTGAATTGACGAACCTGCACGACCGAGATCACGCCAACCTAGCGTTCCCAACCTGGAGGGCGATGCAACATCTTCACAGACTATGCTCCTAACGGACGACATCCCTGGACTGGGGCAATGGAGTGGGGGAAGCGGAATTTAGCCCGTTCAAGCCCAACAGAGCAGGCTTGCTCGCATACAGATTCTCGTAGGGATCTTTCTCTGCGGCAACAGCGTTGGCTCTCTTGCCAGGATGGTTGGAAACCAGTCCCAGGACAGGCAGACGGAATTTCTTCAATTCAGCCAGCGCTTGCTTCACCCGCGATCGCTTTACCTTTCGCACACTTACTACCATCACTACACCCTCAGTTTGCCCTGCCAGAAAGGTCGTATCTGAAAACTCACTCATGTTAGGAGAGTCATAGATGACTAGATCGAAAGCCGATTGCATCTGATGCATCACGCTTTGCATCTCCTTTGAGGCCAGTAATTGAGCAGAGTTTTGAGAAACCTGACCCGCCGTTAGGAGAGAAAGGTTGGGTTCCAAAGGCACGATCGCTTCCTCCCAGCTCATTTTGTCCTCCGTCAGTACCTCGGTCAGGCCACGGGCATGGGTCAGATCAAACAGCGTGTGCAGTTGGGGATCACGGAGATTGGCATCCACTAGCAAAACTCGCTGGCCTAGCGCAGCCGCAGTTGTGGCTAGGTTCAGAGCTACTAGAGTTTTGCCCTCTCCCGCTACTGCCGATCCAATCACCACTGATCGCACGGGTTGAGCCGTCAGAAAGCGCAAGTTGGTGTAGAGCGAACCAAAGGCCTTAGCAAAAGGGTCATTTGGCGGCAGCGATCGGCTCATCTGCTGCGACCCTTTCTTGAAAGGAACAACACTCAAAGCAGGCAAATTCAAGGCATCTGGAACATCTAGGCTGCTGTAAAAAATGTTTCTGATTTTCTCTTTCAAAAGAGCGGCAAGAATTCCCAGAGCTAACCCGATTCCCAAATTGGTCAACATTCGCTTAGATGCGCCACCATCCTCTGGAACTGCTTGACCCTGTGCATTTTTGAAAATGCTGGGTGCTGAGATAATTTCCCAAGGGAGTTCTTTCTGGGCTGACTCAATCCGCAATGTCTCGCGCTGAGTCAGGAATTGGTTCAAGGTTTTCGTGGAAATATCCAGTTGCTGCTGTAAATCGTTGTAGCGACGAACAATCTCAGGATACTCCTGAAGCTGTTGATCCAAGCTGGCTTCAGCCTTAGAAACAGCCTCTCTTCTGATTTGTAGCAGTTGAGTTGTACCCGCCGTATCCACCAACTGCTTGATCAGTCCCAGCCGAGTTTCGTTCTGGAACGTGCGAATTTGGGAATCCTGAGATATTCCAGAGAAACTCTGACCCAGGTTTCTGCGGGTTTCGTCTTCCAAAAGGCGCTCCAGATTCTTCCGTTGACTCAACAGGGAGGCGACTGGATAACCTTCCTCGGTGTAGCGGGCACTCTTGATCGCAATCTGAGCATCGAGCGTTTTGATTTGAGCAATTAGGCTTTGGTAGGTTGGGTTTTCGCTTAAAGACGATGCTGCGAGAGCCTCATCTGGGGTTAGTCCTAATTGCCCAGTTAGGCGATTGTAAGCTGCTTGTTGCTCTGCTAACTCGCGCTCAGTCTGCACTCGCTGGGCGCGAGTATCCTGAAGTTGTTTAGAAATCGAGCTTCCTTCTACAGTGGGATCGAGTAAGCGGTAGCGCTGCTTGAGAGCTTGCAGTTGGTCTTCCAGCGATCGCACTCGCTGTTGCAGGTTAGGGAGTTGATCCTCAATAAAACCAATTCCGCCCCCAATCCTTGAGGTACGATCGTCCAAGCTGTATCTCAGATACCCTTTAGCTAACTCCTCCAAGATAAACTGAGTTTTCTGGGGATCTTTACCCCTGTAGGTGATTTCCAAGACCCTAGTTGGGTCAGGGCTAGTTGCGCCTAAACGCTGCACTACGAGATCCTTGCTGAAGATTTCCCCTAAAAGGGAATTACCAGTCACATCAGGGTAGCGGCTCTGAATTTGCTTAGCGATCCTGTCTAGTACCTCTGGGCTTTGTAG
>DATNQR010000546.1:0-4517 GCA_036703905.1 Thermosynechococcaceae cyanobacterium | reverse complement strand
TAGGGGAGCCGCAAAGGAGC
The DNA here is from genome assembly GCA_036703905.1 of Thermosynechococcaceae cyanobacterium. Classification (GTDB taxonomy): domain Bacteria; phylum Cyanobacteriota; class Cyanobacteriia; order Leptolyngbyales; family Leptolyngbyaceae; genus DATNQR01. The sequence goes on along the minus strand of DATNQR010000546.1, from coordinate 4,497 downwards.
CGCCGCCACCGCCCGATCGTTCCCCGAATACCACCACCACAATTTCGGGATTTTCAGCAGGCCCGTAGGCTCCAAACCACGTATCCGAACCGTCGCCCATATCCTCCGAAGTACCGCTTTTGCCAGAAACGGGCGGCAGCGACTCCACGTTCAAGGCTGTGCCCGTGCCGCTATCCACAACGGCCCGCAGGCCACGCCGCAGCACATCCACAGTGCTGGGCTTCAGGTTCAATGAGTCGCGCCAGTTCTGAGCGGCTTCGTTGTCTTTGAGCAGGTGTGGCCTGACTAAGTAACCCCCATTGGCGGGCACAGCAAACATCATCGCCACTTGTAGCGGGGTGGTCAGCAGGAAGCCCTGACCGATCGACATATTCACCGTGTCCCCCAAATACCAGCCTTCCTTGATTTCCTTGCGCTTCCAGGCATCATCAGGCACGAGACCCGGTGCTTCCTCTGCGGCTAGTTCAATACCAGTTTTGCGCCCAAACCCATAGCGCCGTGTCCAGTCGATCAAGGTGTCGTTGCCCACTGCCATGCCGACTTGATAGAAAAAGGTGTCGCTGCTCCATTTCATTCCGCCTGGAAAATCAAGCGGGCCAAACCCGGCCCGGTTCCAGTCGTTGAATTCAATGCCGCCGATCGTCAGGGAAGGAAACGTGGGCAAAACCGCATCGGAACTAAACTTGCCCGACTCTAAGCCTGCGGTAGTGGTGACAATTTTGTAGGTGCTGGCGGGCTGGAAAGCCTGCAACGCTCGATTGACAAAGGGATGATCAGCGCTCTGAAGCCGCTTCCACTGAGCCTCGGTGATCCGAGTCGAGAACAGGTTGGGATCAAAAGCGGGACGGCTCACCATGGCCAAGACTGCACCATTCCGGGGGTCGATCGCCACGATTGCCCCTTGTCGATCGCCCAAAGCGGCCTCTGCGGCTTTCTGCAAGTCCACATCCAGGGTCAAAGTCACATCTTTGCCCGTCTGAGTCTGCTTCCTGCCCAGCACCCGCACCACCTGGCCTGTACCGTCCACCTCCACCTGCTGTCCGCCCCACTCGCCCCGCAGTGAGTCTTCATAGGCCGCTTCCACGCCCATCTGCCCCACCACGTCTCCTAGGCGGTAGTCTTTACTTTTCTCTTTGTAGCGATCGAGTTGCTCGTCGTTCAGTTCGCCTGTGTAGCCGATGACGTGGGCAGCTAAATCCCCGTTGGGGTAATATCGCACGGCTTCTGCGTCCACTACTACACCTTCTAGCTCGTTGCCGTGTTCTGCCAGCGCGGTGACTTGGGCAGGACTGACGCTTCGAGCAATGCGAAGCAAGGTTGGGGAATTGTAGCCAGCCTGCTCTAGGCGCTTCCAGATGCTGGCTGCGGGAACGTTCAGCACTTGGGAGAGACGCTGGATTGTGGTGGCCCATTCGTTCCTTTTGCGGGCCAGAGGCCAGAGGAACACCGAATGAGACAGGCGACTCCCTGCCAGAATTCGCCCTTTACGATCGAGAATTTTGCCCCGCTCTGGCTGCTTGGGAATCAAGCGAATTCGGTTCTTGTCAGCCAATTGCCGATTCACCTGACCTTCCACCAGTTGCAGGTATCCCAGCCGTGCCCCAATGCCCCCCAGCATCAAACAAGAAATGCCTGCCATTAGGGCGATCGCCTGAACTGAACGCCCCACAGTGCGGGTGCTGGTCTGCTGAACTACACGGGGGGAGGCTTGATAACTGGGAGGAGGCTGAAGTAATGCCATTGCTGGGAGAGATAGAGGGCTGGGCAAGGATCTTGAGCAGCCTGTTGAACTGCTGGAACCCAGAGGAAGGCTTATACTAAAGGCGCTTATACTAAAAACTTGAGTAACGCAAAAACTTGAGAGACAGATAAAGATAAAGCGGTGAACATAAAGCTTAAAGGGTGCACAGGGCGACGATCGAGCAGTTTTGCGAAAGGCAGTTGTAGGAAAAGCCACTCAAGAGGATTAGTATATAGCAGAATTTTGACCCCTACTCTCGATTAGTCTCTGTTGATCGAAAGATTGCCGAGTTCACAGACGCTCAACTCAGGTGGATACAATAAGCCAAAGGTTAAGCCGCGACTCTAAACCACGCGACCCTAAGCCAAAGATGTGTTGTCCCCATCTAGAGAGTTATTGATCAGAGAATCATCACCCAGGGAATCGCCGCTATGTCTCAGACTGTTGCCCAAAACTCGCCTGCTACGACGATCGAAGCGGGAAGCGACGTAGAACTCCGCAAAGTCTTCAAAGTCTTCAATGGCGAGACAGCGGTGCGGGGCGTTGATCTGAACATTCAACGGGGCGAATTCTTCAGCATTCTGGGCCCGTCCGGCTGCGGTAAAACTACGCTGCTGCGTCTGATTGCCGGATTTGAAGCGCCCTCAGCCGGAGAGGTGTTGATTCGTGGACAGTCGGTAACTCAAGTTCCACCCTACCGTCGCCCCGTCAACACTGTGTTTCAGAGCTACGCGCTGTTCAATCACCTGACGGTTTGGGAGAACGTCGCCTTTGGTCTGAAGCTGAAAAAGCGCCACAAACGCGAGGTGGAAGATCAGGTGAAGGAGTCCCTGAAACTGGTCAAGATGGAAACCTTTGCCAACCGCTATCCCAACCAACTTTCTGGTGGCCAGCAGCAGCGCGTGGCTCTGGCCCGGGCCTTGGTAAACCGTCCAGCCGTGCTGCTGCTAGATGAACCTCTGGGCGCACTGGACTTGAAGCTGCGGAAAGAGATGCAGGTGGAACTCTCGACGCTGCACCGGGAACTGGGGCTGACTTTTGTGATGGTGACGCACGATCAGGAAGAAGCATTGAGCCTGTCCGATCGCATTGCTGTGCTGAATCAGGGCAAAGTGGAGCAAGTTGACTCCCCTAGCTACATCTACGACCATCCCCAAACGCCGTTTGTTGCGGAGTTTATCGGCGACACGAACCTGCTGCGGGGCAAGATTGAAGGCTCTCATCCAGCGATGCTGTGGATCACCACGGAAAACGGCTTGAAAATGCAGGTGAAGCCCTCCGACTTCGGCACGTCACCCAACTCTGGGCAAGTAGTAGTCAGCATTCGTCCCGAAAAAATCCAGGTCAGTTTTGCGCCGCCGCCCAGCACCGTGAACTGGTTTGAAGGACGATTGCAGAACGTGATGTACCTGGGAACCCATGTGCATTACCTAATTCAGCTACAATCGGGCGATCGCCTCACCGTGATGCAGCCCAACATTCTCAATGACCTGCCCAACGCCGAAACCCCCATCTATGTTTCCTGGGCCTTCTCCGATTGCCTAGCGCTGCCTGTCTGACCGAAAAGCAGAGAGGGATGGCTGGATAGATGGATAGCGCTTAGCTGGATAGCACTTAGAACTCAAAAGTCTCTTGCGAATCGGCGCGTAGCGCTACTTAAACCTCAAAACTCAAAACTTTATATCTCCCGTGCCCTACTCCCGTCGCAGATTTCTTCAAGCTTCCAGTGCCGCCACCGCCGGGGTGTCTGTATCCGGCTGCGGCTGGACATTGGCGGAAGTGCGATCGGCGAGCGGCTCTGGGGCCACTGACCAACTTAATATTTACACTTGGTCGAACTACATCGACGACGCACTGCTGCAAAGCTTCACGGCCCAAACTGGCATCCGTGTGGTCAAGGACACCTTCGACTCTAACGAAACCATGCTGGCCACTTTTCAGGCGGGCAAAGGCGCAGCCTACAGCGTCATTTATCCGTCTGATTACACTGTTGCTAAAATGCTCGAGCTCAAGCTGTTGCAACCGCTTGACCGATCGCGCATTATTGGACTGGAAAACATTCTGCCCCGGTTTCAGAACTCAGTACACGACCCTGGCAACCGCTACCATGTGCCCTTGAGCTGGGGAACAACGGGACTGGTCTACAACAGCGAGAAGCTGCAAACGCCCCCGGATGACTGGAACTACCTCTGGCAAAACCAGCAGCAGCTCTCGCGTCGGATGACCCTGTTGAGCGACACGCGGGAAGTGATCGGGGCCTCTCTGCGATCGCTGGGCTTCTCCTATAACTCCACCAACCCCAGCGAAATTCAGCAGGCCTACGAGAAGCTGAGAAACCTCAAACCCGCGATCGCCAGCTTCACTACAGACGCATGGCGCGATCAGATTTTGGCAGGGGATCTGCTGGTGTCGATGGCTTTTTCGGTGGATGGGGTACTGGTGACGCGGCAAAACCCGAAGCTCAAGTATGTTGTGCCTCGAAGCGGCTCTTCGGTCTGGAGCGATACGATCGTTATTCCCAAAACTGCGCCCAACCCAACAGCGGCTTATGCCTGGATTAATTTCATGCTACAACCCGCGATCGCCTCCCAAGTCACTGAGCGCCTGCTGTTTGCCACACCCAATCAGGCCGCCTACGATCAGTTGCCGTCGCCATTGCGGAACAACGAAGTCTTGTTTCCGCCCCAAGCGATCGTCGAAAAGTGCGAAGGCATTCGCCCGGTAGCTCAAGATCTCACCGAGCTTTACGAAAAATA
>DATNQR010000545.1:0-3402 GCA_036703905.1 Thermosynechococcaceae cyanobacterium | reverse complement strand
CTGACGCATCGGCTCATGGGCAGCAGAGAGATCACCAGAAAATACACGGCGAAATTTTTCATTAAGCGCCAGTCCATCGCTCAACCCAAGTTCCTTAAAAAAAGTGCGGCTATGAGCTACATATTCTGGGTCTGCAAGCGGCGTGGGTGTCACAGGTACGAAATGACCAGAAAAAACCTGGCGGGCTCGGTGATCATCACCATCTCCAGTGGCATCAGGATCGGCATTTAAGGTATCCATCAGAGAATAATCCGCCAATTGCACAAACTCATCGAAGGTCGTTACACAAGGTTCAGCAGAGGGTTTAGATGGATATGACATTTTTGCTAGCGCCGATATGTCGGGAAGGATTCATATTTAATTGAGGACTTTGCAGAGGCTAACATATTAAATGTGAAGCTTTCCAGACTAACCGACTTATTAGTGGGGGTGATTGAAGCAGACCACCTTGAATTCCTTGGGTACCACCGGAGGAATCTGCTCATCTGAGCTTCAGCGCTACAAATAACCGAATGACTGCCTGCCCAGCGAACAGTCAATGCTTGCATTCCTTGTGGATGAGATTGCTGTAGCGAATCGCTTTCCGTATCGATAAGGATACGCCCATAGATAAGGAATATACAGGTATAGATAAGGTCAGTATGTACATATGCGGTCAATGTGCGAGTTTTGCGACACAAGCGGTGAGGACGATCGGCTGTGATGGTCTTGCTGTGCAAGTTTCGAGCTTTCTAGATGTGAGGCAAAAACGATCGTCCACTGGTGCCATTACACGTGCATTTGAGTGGAGTTGGTTGTCATGAGTTGGGTCAGTGAGGAGCTTGGCGGTGCCAATTTAGGCGATGCCCGTCGGACTCAACGGTTGATTCGCGTGGTCGAAGATTTGGCTGCCAAGCCGAATGCGAGTGTGCCGCAAGCGAGCCTTTGATCGAGCTGCAATGCAGGGGATGTATGACTTCTGGGCTAATCGGCGTGTGAGTCCAGATGTGATTATTGGGGCCCCATGCCCAGCGGACGATCGAGCCCCTGCGTGAGCATTAGACCGTCCTGGCGATCCAGGACACGACCGAACTCGACTACAGCCATCATCGCGCCACCCAGGGATTGGGTGGGATTCCATGGATGGTGTAGGGTTGAATCTCAGAGGTGTTGTTCAAGAGTCCGTCGAGGATATACACCGCTTCCCAAACACCGCAGGGAATGAAGTGACTGAACAGCGCGATGTAGGTATCGGAAACGTGATAGTAGCCGATGCCGCCGTAGCCCCTATAGCGAATGTGGTACTCCGCTAACAGGTTCTGCTCATACATATCCCACTTGGTGCCATCCACCGAAGCTCGTTGCCTAGCTCCCCAGAATTTGGGCAAGGCGAATTGGTTATAAGCATCAATCAGGGTCGTAATGGCCGCTTGCAGACCCGCTTCATTGATATGGCGACAATGCACCCAAGAAACTTATCGTCGGTCCAGAGCTTCTAGAGAACGAGCGGTCTGGCTAGGGCCAACATTGCAGCCATAGCAAAAGGTGGTCACTAGATATCGGGCGACGGGATTATCCAGCTTGGCTTCGTAGCCAGAGATAGGTTTGAAGAAGCGTGTCCAGTTTAACTGAGCAACGAAGGTAAGCCACTGGTTTGACCAGTGTGACTCGAAAAGCTTTGAGCGTTCCAGGCGTAAAGTAACTCCCACGGTGGCTTGATGAGCCAGTTCCGTAGGAGGAAATAACAATGTCGGAATTCTATCAAAGCCTGTCTCACTCTAAGTGGGATTGTAAGTATCACGTCGTGTTTGTTCCTAAATACCGTCGTAAGGTCATGTTCGGTGAGATTCGCAAATTCTTGGGACCGATTTTTCACGAATTGGCTCGCCAGAAGGAATGCTGAATCATTGAAGGACATTTGATGTCAGATCACGTTCACATGTGCATCGAGATTCCACCTCAGCATTCAGTTGCCTCCGTAGTTGGGTTTATCAAGGGCAAGAGCGCCATTGCGATTGCTCAGCAGTTCAAGGGTAAGCAACAGAATTTTGCGGGTGAGCATTTTTGGGCACGGGGTTATGCTGTGTCAACCGTCGGTTTCGAGCTAGAAGCAGTCAAGCGGTACATTCGCGAACAGGACATTGCTGATCAAGGAGGACAGTTCTAGAGACTAATTGAAAAGCCCCTAGCGAGGACATCCGCCCTTGGGGCGGTCACACTCATTAAGCCACCGGCTTCGCCGGGGGTGTCTGACTACTGCATCCTTGAACACGCACCGGAGCTCAACTGGAGTGTTTCGCTTCAGCCTCTAACGCTAGCTCTTCCCCTAAGGTCTCCTGGAGGGCTGCCAGTACCGCGATCGGGTCAGCAGCTTCCTGCATCATTTCCGCTTCAGGATCATGCCGATCGGCCACGTCTGGGAGGTCAGCACGGAGTTCTTCTAACAGCGCAATCATCTTGGCAATTTTCTGCTCAGAGAGGAGATTAAGCTGTAGCATCAGCTGTGAACGCTGTTCGGCAAAGTTTTCTTGACGAGTTTGTCTGACCAGCACCCCGGTTGAAATTAGCAGGGCGGCTGCATCTAAGCCCTGCTCTGACCAGCTAAAGGGGGGCAGGTCAAAGGGTAAAAGACCATCAAGAAAGCTGCTAAAGATCCACAGAGTCAGTACAAGCAACAAAAGATAGAGAAAGACCGATCGCCCAAAGAACGATGTAATCGTCTCTAACAATCGTTGATGAGCAGGAAGCCCTCGATTTCCTTGGGTCTGAAACGAGGTGATTGTTTCAATATTTCTTGTAATTGGATCAGGTAAGGGAACGGTGAGGATTTGCTTTCGAGCTGCGCTTAAATTGAGTGTGTTTGTATCTGAACTAGAGGGTTGCTTGGCTGTATCGTTTGCGCTGTGATGCATGTTGCAACTCCTGAATTCGGATAGTAAAGCAAATAATACCTAATCTTGCCTGTGTGAAGCCTAAAACCGTTGCATTCAGCACCCTTCAGCCCGCTATTGCACCAGCTTAGACAGATACGATTTTGCCCTGCCCACGTCGTCAGCCGCAGCAACCGGACTACTTAGGCATGATGTTCGTGGAGCGGCGAAAACTCTGCGGCGATCGCGGCATCAACTGGGGAATACTGACGGTTCATGGCCTGGACCGCGCCGATCGCCATTCTGCAAAGGAGTTGCGATCGGCACCTTCACGTTCTTGATTCAGAGGTCTCGAATGTTTGCTGAAGAAAAAGCTACTGCCATTCAAGCTTGGTTGAAAACCGCTCCAGACTACGATCGGCTGCTCGTCTTTGCCACTGCCAACGCGCTCCTCATCGTTGCTCCCAACATCCGCTCTGCTGAAACGCTGCTGAGAGGAGTAGACATCGAGAATGGCGCTAGATTCTGCGGCAGGGAGGTAGTAGTTTGGTGC
>DATNQR010000544.1:0-3734 GCA_036703905.1 Thermosynechococcaceae cyanobacterium | reverse complement strand
TCTGGGTCAGATTGAGAGGCGCGATCGTAGCGATCACAGAGGAATCCGACAAGGGCAACCTAGACTGAGGTGCAGCCCGTCGCCATTCCTGCTCGATCATCTGGAGCCGTTCTAGCTGATTGCGAACGATCGCTCCTACCTCTGGTAGCTCAAAGGGTTTTTCCAAGTACACATCGCAGCCTAGCTGATAACCGCGAATTTTCTCGTCGGTCGCAGTGCGGCCCGTCAGAAAGATCACCGGCAAGAGCCGCAGTCCCGGCTGCTGACGCACCCGACGCACAAACTCGTAGCCATCCATCTGAGGCATGGTGATGTCAGTGACAATCAGGTGCGGCTGGAATTCTTCAACCAACCGCAGGGCTTCGTGCCCATTCTGGGCCGATACGACCAGATAGCCGATCGACTCCAGATAATCACTAATGGCCACCCGTGTGCCTAAATCGTCATCAGCTACAAGGATCGTCAGCATAGAGACAGTTGTGGCAGTTTTCTTAGAATAACGCTATCCACTCACCTTCAAACTGGCTGGCTGGCTCGGATCGCCGTGCAGCGTAACCCCACGATCGTTGGCTGCTAGATGGCGCACGATTTTGTAGATGGTTTCGCTTTCGTCTGGTGCGCCTGCTTTCTCGGACAGTTGAGCGATCGCGATCGGGGCATTTTCCTGCTTCAGCACTTGCATCACCTGTTTTTGCAGATCCAGAATGCTGGCGGCGGCTTTCTTTCCGGCTTCCACTCCCGGCTGGTGATAGGCGTTGATATTGACCAGGGAGGCATAGAAGCCTACGGCCCGTTCATATAGCGCTATCAACGCGCCGATGGTTCTGGGGGTAACTTCAGGAACGGTGACGACGATCGAATCTCGATGATTTTCGTACAACGCCTGCCGTGTTCCTTGCAGCAAGCCTGACAGGAAGTCCCCAGAAGTTGCTCCTGGCTCTACTTCGATCGAAGTGCCCTGTCGGTCCCTCAGCACTTCGATAAAGGTGACAAAGAAGTTGGGCACACCTTCCCGAAGCTGCTGCACGTAGGCGTGTTGGTCAGTGCTGCCCTTGTTGCCGTAGACTGCAATGCCTTGATAGACCGTGTTGCCCTCTAGGTCAGTTTCTTTGCCTAACGACTCCATGACCAACTGCTGTAGATAGCGACTGAACAGGAGCAGACTGTCTTTGTAGGGTAGGATCACCATGTCTTTCTCGCCCTTGCCGTTGCCTGAAAAGTACCAGCCCAGAGCCAAGAGGGCGGCGGGGTTCCTCTTGAGGTCAGCAACACGGGTGGCAATATCCATCTCCTTTGCCCCGTCCAGCATGGCCCGAATGTCGATGCCTTGCAGGGCCGCATCCAGCAAGCCCACTGCCGAAAGCTCTGAGGTGCGCCCTCCCACCCAATCAAACATGGGGAAGGTTTCCAGCCAGCCCTCGGACTTGGCTATGCTGTCCATTTTGCTACCGGTCATGGTGATCGCCACCGCCTGACGATTGAACTCCAGTCCTCGATCGCCAAAAAACTTCTTCACCTCGACCATGTTGTTGCGGGCCTCCGGTGTGCCGCCAGATTTGGAGATCACCACAACCAGAGTGCTGTTGATCCGCTCTTTGAGCCGATCAAGGACGCGATCGATCCCTGCTGGATCGGTGTTGTCCAAAAAGTGAATGTTCAAGGGCGGAAAACTGGGAGCTAGTGCTTCAGCGACAAACTCTGGGCCCAGCGCCGAGCCGCCAATCCCGATCGACAGAATATCGGTAAACTTGACTGCTTGGGGCGGTCGGATTTCGCCAGAGTGAATCTTCTGAGTAAAGGTTTCGAGTTGCACCAGCCCGTCGATGATTTCTTGCTTCAGCTCTGGTGTGGGGGCCAGGTCTGGGTCGCGTAGCCAGTAGTGACCCACCATGCGATCTTCATCAGGATTGGCGATCGCGCCTGCTTCTAGGGCCGCCATGTCCTTAAAGGCCTGCTCAAACTTAGGCTTCAGCGCTTGCAGCAGCGCATCATCAAACCGCATCCGGCTAACGTCTACATAGAATCCCAGTCCTTCATGGTGGTACAACCAATCTTGATACCGTTGCCAAAGAACAGCAGAATCGAGTGCAGCAGAATCCAGTGCAGCAGAATCCATAAGCGGTCTCAGCCTTTTGCGTTGAACACTGATAGTGTATCTAGGCCCCTGCCATAGAACCAGGAGATTCGGAAAGAATTTGGGATTGAAGTCCGGGATCAGCCGCCGATCGTTCCCACTTCAGCTCCCTCGAAGGCTGTGTTGATGGACACCTGCCGCCAAGTTTCTAGTTCTGTCCGCATTGAGTTGAGCTTAGTTTCGGCTAGGCTCACAGCATCGGCTCCCAGCAGCAGACGGAGCGGCGGGTTGGGACTGTGGACAGCTTGAATAATCGCGGCGGCGGCTTTGTCTGGGTCGCCAGGCTGTTTGCCATCCATATCGTCGATCCACTTGAGAAACTCGCCACTGGTGGTCGCGTAGTCTGCGATCGACTGTTCTGGCTTAACCAACGATCGACCATTGAAGTCGGTGCGGAAGGCTCCGGGTTCGACGATCGTGACTTTGATGCCTAGCGCCGCGACTTCCTGGGCTAGCGCCTCCGAAACAGCTTCCAGGGCAAATTTGGTGCTGCAATAAATTCCTGTGCCGCCGTAGGCTACAAAGCCGCCGATCGAGGAGACGTTGAGAATATGGCCGCTGCCTTGCTGCCGCAGAGTGGGCAGTACAGCGCGAATTACGTCCAACGCTCCAAACAGATTAGTGTCAAACTGGCGGCGGATCTGCTCGTCGCTGAGTTCTTCGATCGCCCCCAGCGATCCGTAGCCTGCGTTGTTCACTACTACATCAATCCGACCGAAAGCATCCAGGGCGGCAGCGATCGCGTCCCGCACTTCCTGGGGATCGGTGACATCCAGGCGCACGGCTTTGACTTGATCGGGATAGTGCTGCACCAGATCGTCCAACTGCTCTGGCTTGCGGGCCGTAGCCACTACGCGATCGCCCTGCTTCAGCACGGCTTCGGTCAACGATCGTCCAAATCCTGTAGAACTGCCGGTGATGAACCAAACTGATTGAGTCACGATCGAGGCTCCTGAACGGGGTTTGGTGAGGCATTGTTGCAGACCTGGCGCTTCACCACATCGTCCAGTCAGAGGATTTAGAAGACACGAGAAAAATTTGTCCATCCCAAACGGGAGTCCTGACTGATGCACTGACTGGAGATTGAGGCAATCTACCCCTGGGAAACCTGCAAAGCCGATGAAATTTAGTACAATACTACTAGCTCTGTAAAGACTTCTAGAGTCGATCGTGCCTCAATCCCATCTACTAACGCTAAATCTGGGGTATAACTGAAATTACTTCACAGCCTCCGGCACGTTATGGAAATCCCCCGCCTCCACCCAGACACGATCGAGCAGGTCAAGCAACGCGCTGACATCGTGGATGTGGTGTCGGAACACGTCGTTCTGCGGAAACAGGGCAAGGATTTCTCTGGCTTGTGCCCGTTCCACGATGACAAGTCGCCCAGCTTCACCGTCAGTCCCAGTAAACAGTTTTACTACTGCTTTAGCTGTGGTGCGGGAGGCAACGCTATCAAGTTCATGATGGAGCTTAGCAAGCGTCCGTTTAGCGAAGTGGTTCTTGATCTGGCCCGTCGCTACCAGGTTTCGGTACAAACCCTGAAGGTAGAGGAGCGGCAGGAGTTCCAGCGCCAGCTATCAGTGCGGGAGCAGCTTTA
>DATNQR010000543.1:0-5073 GCA_036703905.1 Thermosynechococcaceae cyanobacterium | reverse complement strand
CACCAAGCGGCTGGGATTGGCAGGAAAAATTGTCACAGTCTCAGTGTTGGCAAACACTAGAGCCCGAGAAGCGAGGGAGTGGGGGCAGATGGGCACAAGCTGCATGACGGGAATTCCCGGTGTGATTACAGGGCCGCCCGCCGAGAGAGAGTAGGCCGTGGAGCCTGTGGGTGTGGAGACAATCAGCCCGTCCGCCGCAATGTCCACAGGGGAATGATGCCCGATCGCCACCTCAAAGTGGCACATACTGGTCAGGGGTTCCCGGTGAATCACCACCTCATTCAGGCATAGGGCTTCCCACAGTAGCGCCTGCTCCCGCAGCACCTGTACCCACAGCATGGTGCGCTCTTCCAGTTCGTACTGGTTAGCCAGGATTGCCTCGATCGCCTGGGGGAGCTGGTTTAGGTAAGTTTCCGTTAAAAAGCCTAGGTGTCCTGTGTTGACTGCCAGCAGAGGAATGCCAACGGAGGCAACCTGGCGACAAGCGGACAAAACTGTTCCGTCTCCGCCCAACACCACCGCAAAGCTCATATCAGCATCAAAGCCAGGGGGATTGAGGCGATCGATCGGAGTGTGACAGACCGGACTTCCGGGGCTGGAATATCCCAACATTCCACCCACCCCAGTCGCCAAGCAAACCTCCCATCCACGGTCAGTCAGCTTGTTTTTCAGTTCTTCAGCAGTGCGACACGCGATCGGTTTAATGTCGTTGTAAATGATGCCAGCTTTGGGCACGAGCGTTCTACTGAGGGGCAAGTTGAATTAGTTGGGCCAACTCCTCCAGCAACACGCCTGCTGGGAGGGAGCGCTAGTCAGAGTTTGTGCCTCTAGGAGACTTAATATAGCATCCTTACCCTGTGGTTAATTCAGACCACTGGCGCATTTTGTTGGCTTCAGGTTCCTGCAATGAGCCGGTGATCATGAGCAAGCTCGTAAAGAAATCCCCGACATCTCTAAAGATGTCGGGGATTTTTAAAGATGTCGGGATTTTTCCCTTCTAGAAAGCGACGGGTTCTGGGGTTCGCAGCGTCGATTCAGCCCGTTGGACTGTGACTTCGCCAGTGGAGTCTAAATCAGCGATCGCCGCATCTCCAGCTACCACCTGACCCGACAGCATCGCCTCAGCCAGGGCATCCTCCAGCAGGCGCGTGATCACCCGTCGCAAGGCGCGTGCACCGTAGGCAGGACTGTAGCCCTCAGTGACGAGGCGCTCTTTGACGCGATCGCTGACTTGCAGCGAGATCTCCTGCTCCCGCAGTCGGTTGCCGACTTCGCGGATCATCAGATCAGCAATCTGAGTCACTTCAGCCTTGCTGAGTTGGGTGAAAACGATCGTCTCATCCAGCCGATTTAGGAACTCTGGACGGAAGTAGCTCTTGAGTTCGTCGTTGACTCGCGCCTGCATGCGATCGTACTGTCCGGCTGCGTCCGTGGCAAAATCAAAGCCAAGGCTGTCGCCACCTTTCTCGATTGCTCTGGAACCTAGGTTGGAAGTCATGATTACCAGGGTATTTTTGAAATCCACCACGCGCCCTTGGGAATCGGTCAGGCGACCGTCTTCTAAAAGCTGCAACAGCAGATTGAACACCTCTGGGTGCGCCTTCTCTACTTCATCCAGCAGCAGCACCGAGTAGGGTTTGCGGCGCACGGCTTCGGTCAACTGACCGCCATCGCCGTAGCCCACGTAGCCCGGAGGGGAGCCGATCAGCTTGGAAACCGTGTGGGACTCCATAAACTCCGACATATCCAACCGAATCATCGCCTCTTCGGAGCCGAAGAAGTGAGCGGACAGAGCCTTGGCTAACTCTGTCTTGCCCACACCCGTGGGGCCAGAGAACAGAAAGCTAGCGATCGGACGGTTGGGATTCTTCAGCCCCACCCGTGCCCGTCGCAGGGCCCGCGCTACGGCTTTAACTGCTACATCCTGACCAATGACGCGATCGTGCAGCGTGTCTTCCAGGTGCAGCAACAGTTCGGACTCGGTTTCGGTGAGCTTAGTAACGGTCACGCCTGTCCAGGTAGCAACGATCTGGGCGATGTCCTCCTCGGTCACGGTTGGTGACTGAGCTGTTAGTTGGAAGCCCTGAGCTTGCAAGCCCTGATTCTGTGGGGTCTGAGTTGGCTCTGAACCCGATCGCCTGCCATTGATCTGGGCTTCTAGTTCCAGTTCACGATCGCGCCACTTACCAGCCTGATCAAAGTCCTGGGCTTCGACAGCAGCCTCTTTGGATTTTGTCACCTGGCGCAGTTCCTGCTTGAGTTCGCGGCTGACAGAGCGGCTCGTGTTTGCTAACCGGACACGGGAACCAGCTTCATCGATCAGGTCGATCGCTTTGTCGGGCAAGTAGCGATCGTTGATGTAGCGATCGGAAAGCGTCGCTGCTGCTTCCAGAGCTGCGTCAGCAATTCTGACTTTGTGGTGCTGCTCGTAGCGATCGCGCAAACCGTAGAGGATGGCGATCGTTTCTTCCACACTGGGTTCCCCCACCATCACGGGCTGAAACCGCCGCTCCAAGGCTGCGTCCCGCTCAATGTGCTGGCGGTACTCGTCTAGCGTAGTTGCACCAAGGCATTGCAGTTCGCCCCGTGCTAGGGCAGGCTTCAGCAGATTGGCAGCGTCCATGCCGCCTTCACCCGCTCCTGTGCCAACCAGGGTGTGGATTTCGTCGATGAATAGGATAATGTTGCTCGTGCGGACTTCTTCTAGAATGCGCTTCAGCCTTTCTTCAAACTCGCCCCGAAAGCGGGTTCCCGCCACCAGCAAGCCCATATCCAGGCTAAACACCTGTTTGTCTGCCAGCAACGCGGGCACATCACGGTTGGCGATGCGCTGGGCCAAACCTTCGGCGATCGCCGTTTTGCCCACTCCTGGCTCCCCAATCAAAATCGGATTGCTCTTGGTGCGGCGACCGAGAATCTGCACCACGCGATCGATTTCCTGCTGCCGTCCCACCATCGGATCAAGCTTGCCATCGGCGGCCTGCTGGGTCAGGTTTGTGCCGAACTCTGTCAGGGTGGAAGTGTTGGCACGGGAAGCGGGTCGATCGGCTCCACCGCCTGCGGGAACTGCCGCCATTTCAGCCAGCGCTTCCGTCAGCCGATCGCGCAAGCTATCAGGCTTCACACCCAAACTCAACAGCACTCTAGTGGCCACGCCTTCGCTAGTCTGGGCGATCGCCAGCAGCAGGTGCTCAGGGGCGATGTAGTTCTGCCCCAGTTGCCGTGCTTCTTGCAGAGCTTGATCAAAAATCCGCTTCACTTTCGGCGTGAAGGGCAACTCCGCCGGAATTACCCCCGTGCCCCGACCCGTAATCTTCTGCGCTTCGGCGCGGGCGGCATCCAGGGTAACGCCAATCTCTTTCAAAATTTGAGCTGCCGTGCTGGTGTTCTCGCGAATCACCCCCAGAAGGACTTGCTCTGTGCCTACCAGGTTATGCCCCATGCGACGGGCTTCTTCCTGGGACAGCATGATGGCCCGAATCGCTTTTTCTGTAAAAAGTTCAAACATGATTTGCCCACCGTTGTAGCGATAAACGAGACAACTACGCCTTCAGGTGGAAAGAGGTTCAGGCTCGATCGAGCCTGGAGAAAACCTGCTCAACTCTGGTAGGTGTAAACTTTTGTTTCGTCCTGTATCGCTACTTTAACTTTGGGGGCAGCAATATTGCAGTAGGGAAAGCCGTAGACGGTTTGGGGGGTGGGCTTGAAGCAAGAGAATTGCAAGTCCCCGATCGCTCTCATAATTCAGTCCGATATCCAATATTCAGTGCGATCGCGATTCCTGCGGGTGAGGGCAATTCTATTCAACCCATCCTGCGACTCAGCAACGTCTGCTTTCCTACTGCCTACTCTCTTACTGCCTGCTTTTCTACTTACTTAGCACTCTTCGCCAACTGTTCCAGAGCAACTTGTAAATCCTGGGTTAGCTGGGTAATAGCGACTTTGGCGTTGCGGCGGCCACCTTTGTAGGATTCCCAGCGATCGGACACAGAGATTGGCTGTCCCACCGTCAGCACCGCTTTGACCCGGCCTAGCTTAGGACGATTGAAGGGACTATTGCCCTTGATCCGGGTCAGCATATCCCACATCAGCAGCGTAGTTTCGGCAAACCGCTCCACGGTAGGATTCTCCTGCACATACTTGCCCGTCACCGCTACAAAACTCTCGACCAGGCGCATATGCCAGATGCGAAGATCGGCTTCTTCAGCAACGCGATCGGCCAAGCCCCGTTCCAATGGCGATAGGTGCTCCAGCTTCAGGTCATCGCGGTAGATCAAATCCCAGCCTGCCTGCTCTAAGCGGCGACAGCGATCGATCACGCTTCCTTTGGGCTGCAAGTTAAAGTACTGTTCCGCCACGCCCAGCGCAGCATTTAGCAGAGTATTCAGGCGTGTAGCAAAGGCCGCAAGGTCAGACGACGATTCAGTGGGCGCAATCGCCACCTGATGTAAGTCTTGATGGTAGAAGCGCGTGTAGTATTGCTCCATTACTTGCAGCAAATGTTCTCCCAGACGGTAGAGCCGAGGATATAAATCAGTGGGGTCGGTTCCCCCGGCAGGGCTGGAAGTCGGAGCCGTGGAGCTTGCAGCACTGGAATTAGGAGCAGTAGAAGTTAAGCCTGCATCGGCTTCTAGCTGACTCAGCAAGTGAGCTAGTGCTTTCCAGGGCGGCGTGATGTAGTGGTACTGAATTCCAAGGGGCACAACCAGGACAGCTTCCGATCGTCCTGCCTTATGCAGATCCTCCACGCACCAGAACGCAAGCTGGCTTAGGCCTGGCTCTAGAGGACTAACGATTTCTGTGTGACCATTGGTTGCGCCTTCGGGGGCGGCCGCGATCGGTAAGGTTCCGTTCACAAACAACTCGCGGGCCGATCGCATTCCCTGAAGGTCAATCTTGCCGCGATGGATCGGAGTTCCGCCTAGGCGTGAGTAGAGCCAGCCCATAAACTTCCCTGCCCAGAGAGGAATGCCGCGATCGTAGAGAAAGTGGGCATGGATAGGCGATCGCAGCTTCACGCCCTGCTGCTGAGCGGCTTGGGGAACCGAGCGAGACAGCAGATGCGCCAAACAC
>DATNQR010000542.1:0-13286 GCA_036703905.1 Thermosynechococcaceae cyanobacterium | reverse complement strand
AGACAGGAATCGTGGCGATCGTTCGCGGCGATCGTCCTGGCCCAGTGCTGGCTATCCGAGCCGATATGGATGCCTTGCCAGTCCAGGAAGAAAACGAAGTCCCTTACAAATCTCAACATGACGGAGTGATGCACGCCTGCGGTCACGATGGACATGTGACGATCGCCCTGGGCACAGCCCATTACCTGGCCACCCATCGCCACGAATTTGGAGGCACGGTCAAGATCCTGTTCCAACCTGCCGAAGAAGGTCCAGGCGGAGCCAAACCGATGATCGAAGCTGGGGTGCTGAGGAATCCCGATGTGGACGCGATCGTGGGACTGCACCTGTGGAACAACCTGCCCGTGGGCACAGTGGGGGTTCGCACAGGAGCGCTAATGGCTGCGGTGGAAGGGTTTCGCTGCACGCTGCTGGGCAAAGGTGGCCATGGAGCCATCCCGCAGCAAACGATCGACTCGATCGTGGTGGCGGCCCAAGTCGTCAACGCTCTACAAACCATCGTAGCCCGGAACATTGACCCGATCGAGTCTGCCGTTGTCACAGTGGGCAAACTCCACGCAGGAACAGCCATGAACGTGATCGCCGACACTGCCTACCTCGAAGGCACAGTGCGCTACTTCAGCCCCAAATACACCCACTTTTTTGAGAAACGGATTGAACAGGTGATTCAAGGCGTTTGCCAAAGTCACGGTGCAGACTACGAGCTAGATTATCTTCGCCAGTATCCCCCTGTGATCAACGATGCGGCGATCGCCGAGCTTGTGCGATCGGTTGCGGAAACCGTGGTGGAGACTCCCGCAGGCGTTGTGCCAGAGTGCCAGACGATGGGCGGGGAAGATATGTCTTTCTTTTTGCAGGAGGTTCCGGGCTGCTACTTTTTCCTCGGTTCTGCCAACGCCGAAAAGAATTTAGCTTACCCGCACCACCATCCCCGCTTTGATTTTGACGAAACTGCCCTGGCTACCGGAGTTGAGATTTTTGTGCGCTGTGTAGAGAAATTCTGCGCGGATCGCGGCTGAGCTTCCAACCTCTAGCGGCGGCGTTCTTGCAGCTTGCGGTAGACTGCCCGCAGATCAACTTTGTGGTGGGCAAGGGCGACCAGCGTGTGGAACAGCAAGTCGGCGGCTTCCCCCGCGATCGCGTCGGCATCGTCATCCTTGCAAGCCATCACCACCTCCACCGCCTCCTCGCCAATTTTCTTGAGGATCTTGTTGTCTCCCCCTTCAAACAGCTTGCGGGTGTAGGAGCCTTCCTGAGGACGATCGCGACGATCGCAGATCACCTCAAACACCTGAGACAAGGTATCCGCCGGTGGCGCAGTCACTCCACCATCGACTTGGTGGAAGCAACTGCGCTCCCCAGTGTGGCAGGCAACATCGCCCACTTGCTCCACGCTCACTAGCAGCGCGTCGCTGTCGCAGTCGTAGCGGATCGCCTTCACGAGTTGCAGATGGCCAGAAGTGGCTCCCTTATGCCAAAACTCCTGGCGCGATCGGCTCCAGAACCACGTCTGTCCCGTCTCTAGAGTTTTTTGCAGCGATTTTTGATTCATCCACGCCAGCATCAGCACTGTGCCATCCAGATAGTCCTGGACAATGGCGGGCACTAAACCCCGATCATCATACTGAATCTGCTCCACCGGGATTGCCTGCGCCAGTTCCATCTCAACTCCACTTAAACTCAAGTCTCTTTAGATCAAGTCTCTCACCTATCCCAATTGAGCTTAGATCATCCAGGGGAAGTTGAGGAACATTGAGAAACGTGGAAGAAAGGTAGAGAGGAACACCTGATTTTGAAATACAGTGTTAGATCTGAAAAGAGCTTAACTTTTTCTGCTGCTTGAAGCCCTTCCGCATCCTGAAGTCTGAATGAGCAATTTTGACTGGTGCTACCAAGTTTTGGAACTGAAGCCAGGAGCCTCGCCGGAAGAGGTAAATCAGGCTTACAAGGATCTGGTGTTCATTTGGCATCCCGATCGCATTCCGCAGGACAATCCTCGCTTGCAGAAAAAAGCTCTAGAAAAGCTGCAACAGTTGAACGATGCCCGCGATCGTCTACGGGAACAGCCTAAGGAACCCAAGCCGAGCCGCTCACGCAACTACGGCTACCAGCCCTATCCCCGCCCCCACGAAGCCTATACCAGTTCTCAGCAGGCTCAGAGAGCAACAAACCATACAGCTCATCGATCGCCTCACCAGACCACCCAGACGCAACCGAGAGCAACCTACCAGTCGCCCTACCCCTCGTCGCCCTATCCGCGATCGGCTCCCCAGGAAACTCGACAGCCAGCGCGATCAAATCCCGCCCCGCCTCCTAAGCCCCAGGCTCCTGACCTAAGCGGCGCAAACCTTCAAGGCGCGGATCTGAAGGAAAAAGACCTAGCAGGACGGAACTTGAGTGGCGCAAACCTCAGCGATGCAAACCTTAGCGACGCCTTCTTGCATCGGGTCAGTTTGAGCAAAGCCAACCTGTCCCGTGCCAATCTGTTCCGTGCCAATCTGTTGCAAGCAGATCTGCGGGAAGCCAACTTGCGGGAAGCAAATTTGATTGGCGCAGACCTGAGCGGCGCAGACTTGAGCGGCGCAGACCTAAGCGGTGCAAAGATTGGCTCCGCCGATCGCGTCATGGTTAAGCTTACCGGAGCCAAACTAACAGGCACAATTTTGCCCGATGGTTCGGTTCATGCTTAATCAGCTCTACGCTGAGGCCCAGTTCACGTAGGGCAACTTAGCCGCCGTCGCCTGCACCTGCTCGGCGCGTGCCACCAGTTGCCCACAGGCATCCCACGTTCCCGTCGTCATCATCTGGCGCACTCCTTCGCTCAGAACGATCGTCGCCCAAAACTCGCCACAACTCACCCGCAGCGCTTCCAGATCCACTCGGATCTCCGCTTGAGGATCAGCGACCACCATCTCCTGTAGCCGCCTTACTGCTGCTGCATCTGCCGTAACGCAGGGAATTCCCATTGCCACGCAATTGCCAAAGAAAATCTCCGCGAAGCTTTCGCCCACGATCGCTCGAATTCCCCACTTGGCGATCGCTTGGGGCGCGTGTTCCCGGCTAGAGCCACAGCCAAAGTTAGTGTTAACCAACAAAATCTCCGCTCCCTGAAACTGGAGCTGATCAAATGGATGCTGCCCTTGAGTTTGCGCTCGATCGTCGGCAAACACTTGCGCTCCCAATCCATCAAACGTCACGCAGCGCAAAAACCGCGCTGGAATAATGCGATCGGTGTCAATGTCATTCCCCGTCAGTGGAATAGCCCGCCCTGCCACTGTCTTCACTTCACTAACCATATCAAGCCCCTATCTTAGAGTCCCTAGTATAAAACGGAGGGTAAGCGAGTGCAGCAGCGATCGAGGGTTGAGCAGTTTCCGGGATGGCATTCTGGCTATTTGTTATGCTAATTTAGTGAAGCCGTAGTGCTAAGGCTCAGTAGCTCAGTGGTAGAGCAGGGGACTCATAAGCCCAAGGTCGCAGGTTCAAACCCCGCCTGAGCCATCGATAAAATCATCCAAACAGCAAGGACTCGTTAGAATCCTTGCTGTTTGGTTTGGGGGTTTTTAGATCAATTTGGGGCAAAAAATGGGGTGAATTTGGGGCAAGGTTACAGTACAAATGAACTAAATAGGTGACCCCATGTTCTCTGAAGATTCCTCCAACCGATCCTCTAAAGGCTCTGTCCGCCTCAAAATCTCTAGCGTCCATCCCTCGAAGTGAGTCTTGCGTAAGTCCTGTTTGATTAATCTCTTGAATCAGTAGCGCCCATTTCGCCACTTGAGCAAATTTAGGCAATTTGCTCAGCCGCATCACCGCTATGATCTGTATGGTGATGGTAGGTCTAATGCTCAGGCGCTTAGCGCCAAACTTGGCCAAATCGCCCAATCCTGCCTCTGCCTAGCTTTACAAATGGGTTTTGAAGGAGCTACCCATTGTCCGAACCCTTCGATATTCCAGCCATTGTGGATGGCTACGCTCAGGGCTATTTTTTGATGGCGGACGAGTCGGGGCGGGATCTGGATTGGTACTCTAGCCGTGAGCGGACGCTGATCCCATTGGACGATCGCTTTCGTTACCCGCGATCGCTGCGACGGGTGTTGAACCAGGGACGATTTAGTGTGGCAGTGAATCGCAATTTTCGGGCAGTGGTGAATGGCTGCGCCAATCGCGAAACCACCTGGATTTCCAGACCGCTCAAGGAGATCTATTGGGCACTGCATCAGGCGGGCTGGGCCCACAGCTTTGAAACCTGGCAGGGCAACGAGTTGGCTGGTGGCATCTTGGGGCTGACGATCGGCGGCGCGTTTATTGGCGAATCGATGTTTTTTCGGATTCCCGATGGCTCTAAAGTGGCGATGGTGAAGCTGGTGGAACGGCTACGAGAACGACAATTTACTCTATTTGATGCTCAAATGATGAACCCTCACTTAGAGCGGTTTGGCGCGTTTGTAACTGACGATCGCGAATACCAAATCCTGCTAAAAAAAGCCTTGCAGCGACGCTGTGAACTGGACTAGGGGTGATCTGAATTGGAAAAGCGTAGAGCAATGGTGGGTAGGGTATCTCAATAAAGGACAGAGAAAAAGGTGTGATTTTGGAAGCCTGATCCCTAGGGCGTGTCATCAGTTAGAGTCAAGATAGGTGAAGCCAGAGGAAGCCCAGCGAGGGAAGAGAACGATGAGCAGCCAGCGTTACGCCCTACGAGATGACCAGTGGGAACGTATCAAAGACCTGTTGCCAGGACGAGTCGGTCACGTGGGCGGGACAGCGAAAGACAATCGATTGTTTGTCGAGGGGGTACTTTACCGCTACCGAGCCGGGATTCCCTGGCGAGATTTACCAGAGCCGTTTGGTGACTTTCGGGTGGTTCATCTACGGTTCAGTCGGTGGGCAAAAAGCGGGGTGTGGCAGCGAGTGTTTGAGGTTTTAGCAGAGGACGCAGACTTTGAGTACGCCATGATTGATTCCACTATCGTCCGCGCACATGAGCACAGTGCTGGGGGTAAAAAAGGGGGGCGGATACCGAAGCGATTGGTCGCAGCAAAGGCGGGTTAAGTACCAGGATTCATGCCTGAGTGGATGCTTTGGGCAATCCCATCCGCTTCCCTTTGAGTGCGGGACAAGCCTGTGACTTGGAGGGTTCTGACGTGCTGCTGGCCGAACGCAAGTCCAGTACCCTACTAGGGGACAAGGGCTATGATGCCGATGCACGGGTGATCGATGTGTTCAAGGCAGGTGGGAGAACTGCGGTGATTCCGTCCAAGTCCAATCGCACCACGCCACGAGACTATGACAAACACTTGTACAAAGCGCGTCACTTGATTGAGAACTTTTTTGCCAAACTCAAGCAGTACCGCGCGATTGCCACTTGCTACGACAAGCGCAAGGTCAATTTTCTCGCTGGGATTTACCTCGCTGCTGCTGTTGTCTGGCTCAACTGATGACACGCCCTAGGATTATGAGCGAAAAGCGTAGTTGGATGGTCGTTTTCAACACCGACGATAAACATCAAAGCAGTGACTCACCTTGGCTTCAGCTAGACCAGGCAATTTGTGACCAGCGAGACTACAAATCCTGTTGCCCTTGAGCTAGAGTTTCAGCTATGCTGGGCCACTCACAGATCTCCAAAGCTTACCTGCTACAGCCTCAGCCTTCCGACACGATCGCTAGCGGATCTGTCTAGAAGGCTGAGGCCCTGCGGATTTGTTTCCTAAGATGCAAACGTTAAGGCTGGACTTGGGTACGCTCTTGACTGTACTTACATCCAATAGAACAGGTCAAAGCTTGAGGGTATATCTTCTGCTGTCTCAAGGGCTATCTCTTTTTTCTCAGAAATGTTACAGTTTTTAATATTAAGCACAGAAGAGGGAGTCGTGTTGGAGACGGAGTGCTGTGATCAGGCAGTTCTCAAGTGCTAGAGCAGTTGTTCGGTTCGTACCCCAGTGAACTACTCTGCAATATGTTGATTGCTCTGTATTATTAGTTATCAAGCGAATAAGCTGCCATTGATCCAGTCTCCAAGTTTCTCTTACCCTGTCTCACTGCTCTGAATCTCTACTGTACTCCTGTTCCATTCGCCCCTTTCGCTACTTGCCGTCCCTGTTTCATCCCGGTGCTTCCTTAGATCGGTCGCCCCGATCCTTCAGTTTTTTCCTTCTTTCTCTAGCGCCATGAACATCGCCCAGACCTCCACTGATCCAGTCCGTGCCTACCTTCGGGAAATTGGTCGTGTTCCCTTGTTAACCCACGAGCAGGAAATTCTCTACGGCAAGCAGGTTCAGCGTCTTGCTGCCCTATGTGAGGCGCAGGATAGGCTGGAGCTTCAGCTAGGTCAGGTTCCCACGATCGAGGAGTGGGCTGCCAGCGTCAGTCTATCTCTGCCGGAGTTGCAGCAGGCGATCGCCGAAAGTGATCACGCCAAGCGCAAGATGGTAGAGGCGAACCTGCGGCTGGTGGTGTCCGTCGCCAAGAAGTACACCAAGCGCAACGTTGACCTACTGGACTTGATTCAGGAGGGCACGATCGGTATGCAGCGTGGAGTTGAAAAGTTCGATCCCACAAAGGGCTATCGATTTTCTACCTATGCCTACTGGTGGATTCGGCAGGCAATCACGCGGGCGATCGCAGAGAAAGGACGCACCATTCGCCTGCCCATCCACATCACTGAGAAACTCAACAAAATCAAGAAAGCTCAGCGCCACCTCTCCCAGCAGCTAGGCCGTGCTGCCACTGCCGCCGAACTGGCCCACGAACTGGAACTAACCCCACGCCAAGTGCGGGATTATCTAGAGCAGGCACGGGTTCCTCTCTCGCTAGATTTGCGGGTGGGAGATAACCAGGACACAGAGTTAGGTGATTTGCTGGAGGATACAGGAGCTTCACCGGAGGAATTTGCTATGCAATCCTCCCTGCGAACCGATCTGGAGCGGTTGATGGCTGATCTGACTCCCCAGCAGCAGCAGGTGCTGGCATTGCGCTTTGGACTAGAGGACGGTCAGGCGCTCACCCTGGCTAAGATCGGCGATCAGCTCAACATCAGCCGTGAACGGGTTCGGCAGATTGAGCGGGAAGCTCTGAACAAGCTTCGCAAGCGCAAAGCCACGATCGGCGAATACATCGCCAGCTAGCCCCCCCGCCTAGCCCGTTACTGGATGCTGTCCATAGAAGGGCAGTGCCCCTGCCCAATCAGGTTGCTGGCCCTGAGTCCACTGATCCTGGGCCAGCGACCTGACTGCATTGACTGAGTTGCCCAATCCTCCTTCTGCCTTAACTAGGTGGTAGGGGGATTGCCAGTTTTTCAAGATTTGCTGCCAGGATTCCAGAGGCATCACGGCATCAGGTTGCACCTCCAGAACCCCAGTAGCAGTGGGCTGGTACAGTGCGCCAAACACCTCGCCGCGCTGGGCCGCCATCTGAATCGCGATCGCGCCTCCTGCTGGACAATGCGATCGATGGGCCCACGCCAAGGCCGCCAGCGAGGAAATCGGAAATAGGGGAATCTGAAGCTGTTGGGCTAAAGTCCGGGCCGTCACTACACCTAGCCGAGTTCCTGTGAAGCCCCCTGGCCCTTTTGCCACCGCAACAAACGCGAGATCTGTCCAGGCTTGCGGGTGGAGAAATGTAGCCAAATGAACGTGCAAGAAATTGGAGACTTCTCGCCCCAGTGCCCAAACCTGGCTACGGGAATCCCCAGCAAAGCTGCTGATGGCTAAACCCAAGTCAGAACTGCTGGTGTGGATAGCGAGACTGTACTGTAGCGGTGAGGAAGAGACGGTCACGGGCAGGAAATACTCAATGGCACTTTACGTTTACCCTATCATCCACTCCGCCCTAAAGGATGTCTGAGGGGGTAGGGCAGCCGCGTTCAGACTGCATCCCTGCCTGGATATTCTGCTCTACCGTAGCTCTACAAGTTAGACCAGTTTGGAAGGTCTGGAGAAATTATAACGATCGTCGGCAGCGTCCTTGCAAAGCCCAACTTGCCCCCTATAATGTTGCGGCTGTGTCTGGTATGCGCCAATGGTTCAAGCTCTCCCCTCCAACTCCGTCATCCTAGAAGACCTAGCCAACCTTAGCTTTCAGCTACCTGACCCAGAAAATGCCGAAATCTCCGAAACCGACTTTCAGCAGCAAATCGAGCAGGCCTGGCAGGTGTGCGATCGCTTCGATCTGCAAGTCGAAATCTGGCGGGGGCGGATTCTGCGAACAGTGCGCGATCGAGAAAAGTGGTATGGCGACGGGCGCGGCACAGGCTTTTTGAACTGGCTTAAGGATCGAGACCTGAGCAAAACCCAGGCCTACAGTTTGATTGATTTGGCCAACAGTGCCGATACTCTGCTGGAGGGCTGTCTAGAGCCAGAGGACGTAAACCAGTTCAGCAAGCGGGCATTTATCGAAACGGCAAAGGCCCAGCCAGAAGTGCAGCAGATGATCAGCGAGGCTGCCAAGCAGGGCGATC
The DNA here is from genome assembly GCA_036703905.1 of Thermosynechococcaceae cyanobacterium. GTDB lineage: Bacteria > Cyanobacteriota > Cyanobacteriia > Leptolyngbyales > Leptolyngbyaceae > DATNQR01. The sequence continues at coordinate 4,828 of DATNQR010000542.1, read as the reverse complement.
GCATCACCCGCCGCCAAGTCCGCCAACTGGCCGACCAGTGGACAGCTGTTTCGACCGACCTGCTGCCAGAAGTTGTGCATGAACAGGTAGAAGCAGAAGCCCTGCCCGTGCGCTATCTGGCTCCCCTAGTGCGGGAAATGCAGAAGCTCCCAGAGATTCATCAAGAGCCGATCCGGGAAGCGATCGCCGAAAATCCTGATGTGGGCACGCTGAAACAGATTACTAGCGAAGCCCGATCGCTGGCTAAATACCTCAGCGCCTCAACTCAGGTGCAGGCGATCGGCGACTTGAACATTGAACTCGCCCTGGAAGAGGCGCTGAGAATCAATTGCCTTAGCTCCACGGCGGATCTAGTCAACCAGGCAGCTCAGCTAGAGCAACTGGTCGTTAAGCTCTACCTCACCTGGAAACGCCTCGGCAGCTTGTCCGAGCGCCTCTACCTCGATACCGGAGCCAGCACTCCCCACCTGCGATCGCTCTTAACTCACCTAAATACGCTCTCCGGCGACGTGATCGAAACTTCTCTGACGGGCGGCGGCGATCGCACCGTGCGTATTCAAATTAGCGCCGACTGATGCAGTTAGGCTGCCCTAAGTTACTTGAACCCAGGTTCCGGTTTGGTTGGACTGGTGGGCCAGATCCATTAATCTCTGCGAGTACAGCCCTTCGACCAGGGAAGGCGCGATCGACTGTCCCTGCTCGATTCCCTGCACCCAGCGATCGACAATTCGCACGAAGGGAGCGATCCGGCCGTCTTCGTAGGTTTGGGGGAACTCCAGACGAGCGGGAATCTCTAGCACTTGCAGAGGTTCGCCCTGCTGACTGCCCCAAAGCTGGAACCCGTGGACGTAATCCTTCTGATTGCTGCTGCCCAGAACTAAAGTGCCGCGATCGCCATACACCTCCAGCCAGTGTCCCCGCCCTTGATAAGTGGCCGCGCTGAGACAAATCTGACAGGGCGTACCGTCGGCTAGTTCCAGCGAAATCAGGGCAATGTCGTCGGCATCTACAGGTTTAAGATCTCCTGTAGCCGGCTCGGGGCGCTGGGGCACAGTCACCCTCAGCCGAGCACTCAACTGCTTCACTTCGCCAAACAGCCACGCGATGTAGTCAAACGCGTGGGACCCGATCGCTCCCAACGCGCCGCCCCCCAACGCCTTTTGCGCGTACCAGTTCCACGGCCGACTGGCATCGGCCCGACTCGATACCAGCCAATCAATTTTGATCAGTCGCTTCTGCCCGATGTAGCCTGTTGCCAGCAGTTCCGCCAGCCGCAGCCAGGCCGGAATGCAGCGAAACTCAAAATTTAAAGTGGTGACTAAGCTGCGATCGATCGCCAGTTGGTGCAGTTCGGTCGCCTCAGCTACAGAGAGCGTGGTGGGCTTTTCCAGCAGTAAGTGCTTGCCTGCATTCAACACAATTTTCGCCTGTTCATAATGTAGAAATGGCGGTGTGGAAATGCTGACTGCCTGCACTTCCGGCAGTGCCACAATTTCTGCAACGCTGGTGCAAGCATGAGGAATACTGTGGCTTTGAGCGATCGCCTGGGCTTTCTGCGAATCTCGGTGATAGACCGCAACAACGCGAGTGCGATGGTGGGCTGCAAATCCTGGCAGATGCACTTTCTGACCAAACCCTGTGCCAACGATCGCCACGCCAATTTCTGACTGGTTGAACTGCATAAACCCCATTGAAGCTCTTAGATTAGATCTTAGATTAGACCTTAGATCAGACAGTAGGCTCGAATATCTTACGTGCGAATGCAGGCGATCGAGCAGAGGACGATCATGGGCATCTAAAACAAGTGTACTGATCGCTTCAAGCCCAATGCTAATCTAGTTCTACTTGCTTATTAATTGTGTCCCTACCTTTCTCAGGTACTGCTCATGACTCAATCCAATGACCTAAACCTGCGTGTTTCGCTTAGAAAACGACAACATTGATATTAAGCTTGCCATCAGTTCTCTAATTGAGACGGTAAATTTGCATCAACGTAACTTTGAAACCAGTCAACGCAACTTTGATGCGGTCATCAGTGAGATCCGAGAAATGCGAGTTGACATACGAGAGATGCAGTCTGAGGTGCGGGGAATGCAAACTGACATCCGAGGACTGCAACTGGAGAATCGGCGGATACTCGATCGCTGGCTCGGACAGCAGACTGATGAGGAATAAGACGAGACAGAACCCATTAACCCTGCGCTCAACATGGCTCGAACTTCCACACTGACTTACGATCGCGGCACTCTGATCCTGCACCCACCGCCACGGGGCAAGGACTGGATGGATTTTGCTGTGTGGGACGATCGCATTGAGAAATTTCGCGTTCCGGCGATCCAGTATCGCAACCTGATGACAGCGCTGCGATCGGCAGGGACGGAACTAGACGACAAAGCAAAAGCATTCCACGAAGTCGAACTGAAGCCTAGCTTGGAGATGGAGCCTTACCCGCACCAGAGAGAAGCGCTGGAGTCATGGGTGCAGGCGGGCAAAACGGGCTTGGTGGTGCTGCCAACGGCTGCCGGGAAGACTTATCTAGCCCAACTGGCTATGCAGGTCACTCAGCGCAGCACTCTGATCATGGTTCCAACTCTGGACTTGATGCACCAGTGGTATGCTCACCTCGTTGCTGCCTTTCCCGATGTGGAAATTGGCTTGCTGGGCGGTGGTTCCCGCGATCGCACTCCAATCCTCGTCTCTACCTATGACAGCGCCGCCATTCACGCGGAGAATTTAGGCAACCAGTACGCGCTACTGGTGTTTGATGAGTGTCACCATTTGCCCAGCGATTTCAATCGGGTGATTGCGGAGTATGCGATCGCGCCCTACCGTTTGGGTCTAACAGCCACGCCAGAGCGTACCGATGGCAAGCACGCGGATCTGATCACGCTGATCGGTGCAGAAGTGTATCGCCGAGGCGCGGAGGAACTGTCAGGGACAGCCCTGGCTCGACACAAATCGGTGCAGATCAAAGTGCGGCTATCGCAAAAGGAGCGCGATCGCTACGACGAACTGATCCAGCTTCGCAATGATTTTTTGAAGCAATCTAATCTGTTTCTGGGTAGCGTTCAGGGCTGGCAGCGCTTTGTCCAAGCCAGCGCTCGATCGAAAGCCGGACGACGGGCCATGCTGGCCCACCGGGAAGCACGGGCGATCGCCTTTGGCACAGAGGGCAAACTGCGGATTCTGGCGGATCTGCTCCAGCAGCACTTCCCCGAACGCACCCTGATCTTTACTGACGACAACGCCACGGTCTACCGCATTTCCCAGGAACTCTTGATCCCTGCGATCACCCACCAGACTGGCGTGAAGGAGCGCCACGATATCCTGACGCGGTTCAAGCAGGGGGAATATCGATCGCTGGTGGCTTCGCGGGTGCTGAATGAGGGTGTGGATGTGCCGGATGCCAGCGTGGCGATCGTCCTTTCTGGCACTGGCTCCACTCGCGAACACATTCAGCGCTTGGGGCGAGTGCTGCGGAAAGGCAACGACCCAAACAAGCTGGCGTTGCTGTATGAAGTGGTGGCGGAAGACACGAGCGAAGAAAATGTTTCCCGCCGCCGCCAAACCCCGAAAGCGCCCCAGCGCCAGCTAGAGCTAGTTCCATCGCCCTACACGGTAGCAACCCAGCACTTGCCTCGGGCTGCTGAGTCTCCGGGCGAGTGGGGCGACCCCGATCCGGTGGCGATCGATCCCACTGAGGATCTGCCGTTCTGACTAAAGCTAGACTCAAAGCTTCTCAGTGATATTGGCAACCGTTTCATTTTCGCGAGTCAATTGGAGTTAAAGATGGTCAGGTAGATCGATCGTAATTCGCAGGATTTAGGCTCCGTGGTTGGGTTCTTCACTCAGTTTATCGAGGTAGGTAATGGTCGTTTTTGCCCAAACACTATCCTCTAGGTAGTGTTTGGCGATTTCTCCGAGGGCAGCTCTGAGGGCTTGGAGGTGACGTTCTGGGTTGAGAAGTTGTTTGCCGAGAGCCGCAAATCTGGGGATCTTGCCTTGTTTGATATCGGTAACTTCTGCGTCGAGAATGGGCAGGGCTTGAGATTGGGTGGTGATGTGGGGATGTTGGGCTTGGAGTTGGGTAAAAAGGGTTTGGAGGTCAGCGATCGTGCTTTTCACCTCTGGATTGGCGGCGTAGTTGTGTTCGATGTATTGATCGACTTGCTCGAAGATTTGGACTTTTTGGACGTTGGGAAAGTTGTATCTGGAGGGGTTGCTCATTCTGGGTTCTGCTGTTGAAGTAAGGTTTCGAAGTCTTGTGCGCCGTGGAGGACGTGGAGGATGTCGATCGTCTCTGACTGGAGTTGATAGTAGGACAGTTTTCGTCTGAAACTGGGGCTTCACTTCCCCTGCCAGCCGCGCCCCCAGCATCAAATCCACCTCCAGCCCAAGCCTCACCACCCGCCCTGCCAACGCCCCCTCCTCCACCAGCGCCAACACCAACGCCACAGGCTCCGTCCACTTGAGAAAGTTCAAAAACTCCCGCTTCAGTTCCCCATCCCCCAGCCTGCTCACCCGCTCCAGCAGCCATTCCGCCGCATAATATTCCTGAAATAACTGGTGATGAAGCTCAAGCTGTCGTGGGTCTGCCACTTGTAGCAAATGGTGTTTTACCAAATCCTCTAGTGCAGGATCACGATTAGAAATTAGGGTTGGCAACTGCCTCAAAATCAGCGACCTGTATAGAACCCATTTGGTATCTATGCCTGTGCTAGGCGTTTGAGCAACAGGCGGATGAAACAGAGCTTGACTTTCGCCGCCGCGGGTTCCAACGTCCATTCAAAATTCTTGACCAAACTCTTGCATCGCTCCATCCAAGCGT
>DATNQR010000541.1:0-6569 GCA_036703905.1 Thermosynechococcaceae cyanobacterium | reverse complement strand
GGGTTGCAGCTCTGGGCGATCGCCTGCTGGCAGACAGCGATCAAGCGCTCCTGGTCGATCGGCTTTTCCAGCCAGTCCATGACAGCAAATCCTTGCTCCAGCTCTTCGCGTCCCTGTTCAGCTTTGGCAGACACCACCACGATCGGCAACGAGCGCGTGTGTTCCTGCAACCGCAATTCTCGAATCAGTGAAATGCCGTCCTGACCGGGTAGGGCCAGATCCAGCGTCATCACCTGGTAGGAGTGGCAGGACAGCAGCGCTTTAGCAGCTTCAGCATCGGGGGCAACATCAGCGTGAAAGCCTGCTTGGTGCAGCATCATTTTCAGCAGAGTGGCGATGTCGGGGTCGTCCTCGCAGACCAGAATGCGGGCAGACGATCGCGGCTGTCCTTGTTCCACTGGTTGCGGTAGTCGGCAAGCAGGAGCCGTCCATCCAGGCAGGTCGCAGTAGAACGTTGTGCCCACGCCTACTTCGGTGGTAAACCCAAGCTGACCGTTGAGCCGCTCCACGATCGCCCTGGCAATACTCAGCCCCAGACCCGTGCCGCCCTTCTGCCGTGCGTCGGAGGAATCGGCCTGGGCAAACTTCTGAAAAATGCGATCGCGAAACGCTTCAGGAATGCCACAGCCTCGATCGGAAACGCTGACCCGAAACCCGTGGTTGTGCTGGGTCACAGACACCTCCACTGTGCCACCAGTTGGGGAAAATTTAGCAGCGTTGGACAGCAGATTAGTGAACACTTGCAGCAATCGCTGACTGTCCACATTCACCTGCGCCTCTGGTAGCGTCTGGGTTAGGGACAGGGTGACATCGAACTGCTCAGCATAGGCCCAGTTGGCGGCGATCGCCTGCTCCACCAATGGCATCAGGGGTGCAGGTTGAAGCACAAAGCTCATCGTGCCCGACTCAATCTTCTCAATGTCGAGAATGTCGTTGATCAGCAGAATTAACCGCTCACTGTTCTTGGAGGCAATATCCACCAGTTCATAGGCTTCAGGGGGCAATGCTCCAACCACACCACCCATCAGCAGCCCCAGAGAGCCACGAATTGAAGTTAAAGGGGTGCGGAGTTCGTGGCTGACGGTGGAGACAAATTCATTCTTCAAGCGCTCAACTTTTTTGCGTTCGCTGATGTCCCGGACGATCGCCCACACTTCATCTGCTCCATCCACCACGAGACGAACTTCATAGTCGATCTCGCGATCGTGGGTCAGTTGGTAGTCGAATACCTGAGGCTGATTGGTTTGTAGGGCTAGCTTGAGGTGCAGCATAAATTGCTGGGCTAGACCTTCTGGCAGCACTTCTGTCACTCGTTTGCCCACTACCACCATGGAATGGCTAGAGTCCATTTTGCTGAGCTTGCAGTCCAAGTATGTGCCATCGCGATGGATGCGGAAGATGGCGTCGGGGATGGCATTCAGTAAGGCCCGGTTTTTCGCCTCACTCCGCCGGAGAATCTCGCTTTGTCGCAGTGCTTCTTCCGCCTGCCGTTGCTCGGTGACATCAGTGGCTACGCAGATGACCCCCTGCATTGTGCCATCTGCATCCACTCGCGGACAGTAACGCACCTCAAACACATATCCGCCAAACTCGATCGAAGACACAAACGTGTCTCCAGCCAATGCCTGCCGCAAGTCCACCGCCAGAGCTGGGATATGAGCGTAGCCCTCAAAGGCGGAGGAACCCAGCAACTCGCTGACTGAGCGCCCTAGACGATGCAGAATCGTGCCTGTGGCCACCACCACCACCCCAGCAGCGTTCAGCCCCAAAAGGGCGATCGGGGCGCTGGAAATTACCACTCGTAGTCGCTCTTGACTGGCTTGCAGGGCTGCCGCGATCGCCTGACGTTCGCTGAGTTGAGCTTGCAGTTGATTGACTAAGCTGGCTTGCTGGACGGCAATCGCGATCGCCGTACTCAGTTGCCTCAGCAAATCCACCTCCCAGAGTTCCCAGGAGCGAATAGACTGGCAGTGGTGGACAATCAGCAGTCCCCACAGTTTTTCGTTGTGCAGCACCGGAACCACCAGATTGGCCCGCACCTGAAGACTGGACAGTAGCTCACGGTGACAGGCGGCAATCTCGGCGGTGTGGATATCCGAAATCGCCCGCACCCGTCCATCCTGATAAAGATAAGCGTGATCCTGACGGAAACAGTTGTCCTGAATATTCATGCCAAGGATCGACTGGCAGGATTGCCCCACAGACTCTACGGCGATCTCGCCAGCCCACTCCGGCGTGGTGAACTGATACAGCAATACTCGATCGGTCTGGAGCAGTTGCCGCACTTCTTCAACAGCAGTGTTTAGCACTTCGTCTAGGTTGAGCGATCGGCGAATGCGCTGAGAAGTGGTGGCAAGCAGCCGCTCTTGTTCCAGAAGTTGGCGCAGCCGTGCTTCGGCTGTGGTGGGGCTAGACTCGCTGATTCCGATGAGTTTGGAGGTCATGGGGGCTGGGAGCAGGAGTGGCTTTGAGTTCAATGTTCCCAAATTCAACAAAGTTTTAACATGGTCTTGTTCCAGTCAGAAGCTTCTCAGAGTGCTATTTCTAAAAGCACTAAAACATCTCCACGATCGCTCCTGGAAGAATTTGATGCTTTTTAATGCTCAGATCAACAACTTTTTAACCAAGATGTTTAACCAAGATGAAAGTGATAGGGGAGTTTGAGGGCTTCAACCCAGAATGTCAACCCAACATAAAGCTGATGCTACTGCAAGGTTGCAGGACTCATTCTTGTGCTCAAATAACTTGTGCTCAAATGAAGTCCTTTGTGCTCGAATGAATAGAAGTCGAACCAAGGAGACTGACTACAAACGTTCACTGAAGTATTGGCGATACAACTCAAACCGGGGTGTGACTTCATTCCCCTGTAAATTGACCAAGCCTAAACTATGAAGCTTGAACGCCAGAACCGAATCGACTTCTATAGGACTGTCGCTGTGGACAACTCGACTAAAAGCGCTGGCCATTTCGCTGTGCTGCTTCAGGTTCCAGAGATGGCGACGTAGGTGGTCGCCGTAGATTCCGGCCTCGGTGGGGGCGGTTTCGGCTAGTTGGCTCAGGGTAAGTTGCTGCTGGGCCAAGTAGTACAGAGCCAAACGCACCAGATAGGGATGTCCACCGACGATCGTCCGCAGGCGCTCCACTTCTCCCGAACTCCAGTTCAGCTTATGTCGAGCGGCTAACCAATCCACTTGCTCAGAGTTGAACTCCGAAAGCTCGATCGGTAGCCCTACATTAAAAGGCGACTGGTTCACATCCAACGGAATGTAGACCTCGGTGGAATGCACCACCACCAAGCGCAATTTTTCCCACAAGCCGCTGTCGCCATCACCGTAGCCCGCTTCTTCATACCAGGCTCGCAGCAGCCCAAAGAAGTCGTCAGCAATCTTGGGGTATTGGAAAATGCGATCGACCTCATCCAATCCCAATACCAACGGCGTTTCTACCTTTGACAGCAGGCAATCCTCAAAGTACATTGTGCAGTTGTCTTTGCTGCCGTAGGTGTCTGTCCAGTACTGATCCACCTGCTGGGGCAAGCGCAGCTTACGGGCAACTTTGGTGCAAAACCACTGCAAAAGCTGGTTCAGGCTAGAAAATACACTTCCATCTGCGTGCTGAAAGCTTAGGGGAACCGTGCGGTAGCCCTGCTCTCTGGCTTGCGACAAAATCCGCGACATCAGCGACGTTTTGCCCATCTGCCGAGGTGCTTTAATCCGAATCAGTGTCCCCGGTTGCAGAATCTCCCGATAGCACTGGCTCTCATCGGGATCGCGATCGACATAAAAAGCCGAATCCAACCGCACCTGACCCTGGGGAAGTTCAGGATCGGCAACAGGGGTAGGGGGAGGAATTCGATCGGGGCGCAGCTTTTCTGGAGGAAGCTTGAACTTTGGGTTCTGAGGTTTGAGTGACTCCCCTTCAGGTTCCCAGTCTTCCTGCTCATTCAGGCAGTTCACCACTACCCCGACTAAGACAGGGGTATCGGCGGGAGAGTTCCATTGGCGCTGCGGAATGTCTTGCAGGTAGTTGCGGAGATCGTGATTCAGCAGCAGGTCGGGCAAACAGTTGACCCGAATGGGCAGGACGATCGGCTTCTCGCTGCGGCGATCGTCGCTCAGGTGCTTGACGCGCTGGAGTTCTTCGATCACTATTTCGCTGACAGCCGCCTGGGGGGACAGTAACAGCAAAAAATAATCGCACTCCCGCAAGCTTAGATCAACGCGGGAAAGCCATTCCTGACTCAACTGGCGGGAACTGGTTTCAGCCGCCTCGGTCATGAAGGCTTCGTGTCCTGCTGCCGCGATCGCCTCGCAAAACCGCTTCGCCAAACCCAGATCGGGTTCTTGATTGCGATGGCTGATGAACACGCGCTTGGGTTGCGGTGGGTTGGAATTAACGCGATCAACTTGAGGTGCAATCTTCAGGTGTTGGAGCGAGCGTTCCAAAGCCCCCCGAAACTGCTTTTTCGTTACCTTCTCGCCACAAACCTGCGTGAGCTTTTGCCACAGCTTGTAGCCCACCTGTTTTTCCACATACTCTGGATTGGCGGGATAAATTTCCTCGTAGGTTAGCCCCTGCCAGGAACCTGAAAAAACCTCTCGCTCTAGATCGCTTAGATACTTTCCACTATTCGCAAAAACAAGACGATCGACCAGTTCCAGCGCTTCCCTGACATCCATACTGCTCTAGAAACTCGCGTTCGGTAGTTCAAGTAGTTCAAAGCTATTTGAGTAGATAGAGTCATTAAGCTCTTGCGATCGAGGCATATCACTTAGATCAACAATCACCCTGTAGATTGATTATACGGGGTGAGCTATTCATCTGTTGGATCGAAATCACAAAAAATATTGATTTAAATGAGTTCGCTTGATCTTGTTCGTTTAATCTTGAGTACCGCAGAGCTTGGGAGCAGCGGCTTTTGCATTACCTTGTGTCTCAATCTATAACTTCACTACTCATGTTATTTGGATTTTGTGAGCTTTCATGAGGTTTGCTGCTGCTTGTAGAGATGAGGGTTTATGAGTTTTTTGAGTCACGGAAAACACTGATCCAGATCACTAAAGTAATTCTTAAATCTATGAATTTTTCTGGTTCCAATTCCGTGAAGTTTTGACGAAGATAGCAACAGATTCACAAAGAGCTTAACGAGTTAGAAGAGAAGTGACTAGCCAGTCTAAATTAATTCCAATCTTCCTCTCCTTAAGTCCTTGTGCTGAATGTTGATTCCTTTCTGAGCCAGTAAACTCGCTCAGGTTCGTCACTAGAGGATGCTATGTTTAACCCCGCCGCCACCTCAATTCGTTACTGCATCAAGCGTTTGCAGACTGGCTATCGTCAGGCTTTTGGACAGCAGCAACCTGCCTATGCAGAGTTGATTCAGCAGGTTGCCACCCTGGCCTTGGAGACGATCGCTCAAACTGACGCGCTCTACCACGATCTTGAACACACGATTCTAGTGACGCTGGTGGGGCAGGAGATTCTACGGGGGAAGCAGATCCTGGAGGGCAATGTTTCTGCTTCTGATTGGGCCCATTTCGTCATCTCGCTGCTGTGCCACGACCTTGGATATGTTAAAGGCGTGTGCAGCCAGGATGATGTGGCAGCGGGGGAATATATTACTGGGGTGGCGGACGATCGCATCCGGCTTCCTGAAGGGGCAACCGATGCTGGCCTGACCGGCTGCCACATCGATCGTGGCAAGCGCTGCGTGGCGGAGATCTTCGAGCATCAGCCCTTGCTGGATCTCGATCGGCTCCAGCACCACATTGAGCTAACCCGCTTCCCCGTGCCCCAGGACGAACTGCACCGGGACACTACTGGTTACCCAGGGTTGGCACGGGCGGCGGATTTGATTGGGCAACTCAGTGACCCCTGCTACCTGAAAAAAATTCCGGCTCTGTTCTATGAATTCGAGGAAATGGGGACGAACCAAAGAATGGGCTATCGGCATCCAGGCGACCTGCGGGTTGGCTTCCCTAGCTTCTATCGCAATGTGGTTCTGAAGTACATTCAGTCTGGAATGGGCTATCTGGCCGCTACTCCCAAGGGCAAGCGGATTCTGGAGAGCTTGCAGGCGAACGTGGAAGCGGCAGCAGAGCCGGTCAGCTTCACCACGCCACCTGCGGTCTTGCGTCAGCTTTTTAGCGCGATCGAGCCCTCGCCGTCAAAGTTTCCCAGTCCCCCTAGCCAGAGTTCCGTCGGAATAGCATCGACTTCCTTTCGCCTAAGTCAACCGATGGACTGGGGAGAACCACAGCTAACTCTATCTTGCCGACTCGCCTCTGCGTTCTAAGCTGTCTGTCCATAGCTATTCACCTTCATTTCAATTCAAGAGTCAACAGAACCTAGAAGAACTCCTCTAGGAGTTTCTAGAAGAGCGGTGTTAGCTGGCTGTCTGCAACTCTCGCATTAACTGGAGTTCTAGCAGTGCCACCACCGCCAACTCTTCTGAGCGCAAAGCATGGGCCTCTTCCACGGCGATCGTCGCGTGTTTCTCCATCACCCCATGCAGCGACTCATTCAGATAGGCTTCGATCACTGCCGGATGCACATAGTACTTGCGACAGGTG
>DATNQR010000540.1:0-2498 GCA_036703905.1 Thermosynechococcaceae cyanobacterium | reverse complement strand
TGCTTGCGGCTATTTCCATGATGCCTTCTTTTGGGAGGCGTTGGGGCAGGCAGCAACAATCTAGGACGGCAGCAAGGAGACGTGGGCGCTGACAACTTTCCAGCCTGTGGGAGTGCGAAGCCAGGTTTGGCTCTGCCGTCCATTTTTGCCAGATGCTTTGCGTTGAAATTCAGTATTGGCAGTGGCGAAATCGCGTCCGTAGGTGGTGATAACAGTGTGGCTAAGGTCGCGATCGAGTCCAGTAGGCGATCGATTGCTGCGGAACTGAGCGATGGCCTCATAGCCATACAGGTTCTCAGTTGCGCCATAGCGAACCGTGAAAGGACTTTGCCAGAACAATTCATCCAGAACTGCAACGTCGTTGCTCACCAGCGCAGTCTCATAGTATTGAAACGCTGCGGTGACTTCGGCAACTACATCAGGAAGATTGATTTCCATAAGACCTTAGCTGTAGCCAGACAACTTAGGGTAATAACATACTTAAAGTACCAATGATGAACCCTCATTCCCCAACTCCTTCCTGGGAGAAGGAGTTGGGGGCCGGTCAAAGTCCCTCTCTCGCTCTGGGAGAGGGACTTTGAGGGGGCAAGTTCTGGTGAGGCAAGTATATGAATACCTTTTGCTTGACTCCTACGCTGGTGAACCCTGAACAAACCTGGCAGAATTCAAGAGGATAAGGGACATTCGATCGCAGGACTTAGAGGGACATGGATCGAAGGGAGCAACCTGAAGCCCAGCGTCGCATTGGGCTAACGGGGGGGATCGGCATGGGCAAAACCATCGTCTCCGACCATCTGAAAATTAGCCATAGCCTTCCGGTGCTGGATGCGGATGTGTTTGCGCGGGAAGCAGTGGCGGCGGAATCACCGATTCTGGCGGCCATCGCCGATCGCTACGGTGGCGGAATTTTGTTTCCCGACGGCAGCTTAAATCGATCTCGTCTGGGCGGGATTATCTTTGGGAGCGTCCCGGAGCGGTTGTGGCTAGAGCAACAAATCCATCCTTTTGTGCGCGAGCGTCTGGTTAGCCTGATGGCAACGGTTCCGAACCCGACGATCGTGCTGGTAATTCCCCTCTTGTTCGAGGCGCGGATGACGGACTTGATCACCGAGTCTTGGGTGGTGCATTGCTCAAGCAAGCAGCAGCTAGAACGACTGATGCAGCGTGACCAGTTGACTCAAGAGCAAGCCCAAGCTCGGATCAACAGTCAAATGGCAATTCAAAGGAAGTTGGCGTATGCCGATGTGGTACTAGACAATTCCGCCAGCATCGCTGATTTATTGCAGCAGGTCGATCAGGCTCTAGCCCAACCGCCTGTGCCTACTGGTATAGGGTTCGACAAGGTGAACGCTCAGGGTTGAGGGTTAGGCTGAAGCTTGGGTCAGTGCTTCGATCGCCTCTATTGCAGTGGCCAACTCAGCCGTCAGCACTTCTGATCCCGTAGGGGTGATCAGCACATCGTCCTCAATTCGAATCCCGCGTACATCAGCAAACTCTGCCAGCCGCTCCCAGTTAACCATCTCTCGGTATTTCTCCCGCCGTTCGCGATCGTCCAAAATCGCTGGAACCTGGTAGAAACCAGGCTCGATCGTCACAACCATTCCGGTTTGCAGCGGCCGATCCAGCCGCAGATAACCTAAACCAAAGCGATCGCTGCGGCTTCGTCCCTCAGCATAGCCCGCTAGATCTCCCAAATCTTCCATATCGTGGACATCCAGACCCAGTAGATGCCCAACGCCGTGGGGGAAAAACAGGGCGTGGGCATCACAATCGACCAGATCTTCTGGCTGACCTCGCAGAATGCCCAGATCTACCAGACCCTCCGCGATCGTCCGGGCCGCCAGGAGATGAATGTCTCGGTACTCCACCCCTGGTTGCAGGGCGGCGATCGCGCGATCGTGGGCTGCCAGAACCCCTCCATAGATCGCCCGTTGGGTCGGAGAAAAGTGCCCAGAAACCGCCCAAGTGCGCGTGATGTCTGCTGCCCAACCAGAAGCCGTTTCTGCCCCCACATCCGCCAGCAGCAGGTCGCCTGACGCGATCTCGTGGTGGTAGTGGTTGTTGTGCAGCACTTCCCCATGAACCGTAACGATACTGCTGTAGGCGCAGGTCAGGTTGTGAGCCAGGATCACACTTTCCATTGCTGCCCGAACTTCCGCTTCGGTCTTGGCGCTGGGAGTTGCAGCCATACCCGCTTTGTGTGCGGAGATGCTGACGGAGATCGCCTGCCGTATCTCTGCCAAGGCTGCGGTGTCATGGATCGATCGCAGGGCAACGATCGTCCGTGCTAATTCCCGGTCTTGATGAGGCTGGTTAGCAGATGCAACAGAGCGACCCAGCAATCGCGCTTGTTGAGATCGAGTAGCGAGATCGGATGCAGCGATCGTCCCCGCTTCCCTAGTCCAATTTTTCAAATCCGCCATTGGAGAAGCCTGATCTGCCCCAATTCTTACCGCAATTTCAGCCCGCGTTGGCGATGGGCCATGCCAAAGGGCACT
>DATNQR010000539.1:0-3366 GCA_036703905.1 Thermosynechococcaceae cyanobacterium | reverse complement strand
GTAGCAACTAACAAGTTGAGGAGCACTAAGGCAGCACGAGGAAACATGGAATTTAACTCGTTATGATGTGGAATTTATGATGCCGAAAAGTGGTTAGGCAGGGCATTTACTAAGATCACTAGAAATTCATTCCTTCTGCATTACCACCAAGAAGAGCAAGACGATCGGGAGCAAAACCAAAAATCCTAACGAACCAAGCTGCGTCACATTATCAAATAGTTGGAAGTGGTGAGTTTGCGTCAGGTGAAAGATGAAGTGCGGTACTGCGAAGGCAAGCCAACTCGCCAGTGCAACTTGGATCAGTTGCCGTTCGAGCAAAATTGCTGTCGCAGCCAGCAGCACACCGAAGCCAAGATTGTTTGCGCCATAGTCTCGAACCAGATGTTCGTTGTAGGAACCTAAGGTTGAAATCCAATTTCTACCAGGAAACGGGAAGATTTCATAAAAGTGGTAGGAAGCAAAAAAAGCCCAAAAGCCAATGACTAGGGGAACTACTGCTAGGAGCCATAAGCCGAACTGGAGCCAGCCTGCACGTACCAAATGTTGATCGAACTTGCTGTTCATACCTTCAATAACCTTGGGAATGTTGAAATGCGCCAATGAGGCGATCAATCTGTTGAGTGATCGCCATTAATTCCATCTCTCTCCAACGCTTGCCCACGATCTGTATTCCTATGGGTAATTCTTTCTGCGTTTGTCCAATGGGAATTACGATCACTGGATGTCCACTTAAATTAAACGGCATGGTGTACGCTCCATTTGCAACTCCGTACGGGTAAGCTCTGCCATCGACCTCAACTGCGCTCCAGGCAGGACGATGGGTAAATGCAGCCGTTGCAGCCACTGGCACTAACCAAACATCCCACGGCTCCAATGCAGTATCAAGTTGAGCAATGAAGCGATCTCGCTCTGTCAGCGTTTCATAATATCCCTTCAAACTCGGAATCAGTAGCTCCGGGAGAAAGTGGCTGAAGTCCCCTAATTTTCTGAGTTTCTTGTCACCTTGGGTGGCAGTACGAGCGATCAACGCTAAACTGCGCCGGATGTTATAGCGATCTCTCGGTTGAGCATAGGTGTTGTTATAGGCTGCAACTCGCATGTACAGGTTCAACATTGTTGAGGTGTCAAAGGCTTGGGGAAGCCAACGTTTTACCTTAGCACCCGTATTCGCTAGTATTTGAGCCGTGTTTTGCATAGCGGTTCGGATATCAGAGGCGACTGGAACTTCACTCCACTCGTCAATCCAGGCAATTTTGAGATCGGATAATGCCTTGCCTGAAGGCGTATCCAGGGGAACAGGAGGAACATCTGGACGGCGCACATCAGCACCTGCAATGAGCGAAAAGCAAAGCCGAATGTCTTCCAGCGAGCGCGCAAAACATCCAACTGTCATCATTTGTCGAATACACAAAGGCATTCCAGGAACTTCAGGAATCATGCCTGCGGTGGAGATGCGGCGATCAGTCGATTTGAGTCCATAGACACCACAGAAGTGAGCAGGTTGACGCACAGACCCGCCAAAATCATTTCCCAGATCGAGGGGCGAAAGTCCCGCCGCGATCGCTGCTGCACTGCCCCCCGAACTTCCCCCAGGCGTGTAGGCTAAATTCCAGGGGTTGTTAACTCGCGGAAACAGAGAATTGATGCTCTGGTAATCGGCTGCGAGTTCTCCCACGTTTGTTTTTCCCAGAATAATTGCTCCTGCTGCTCTAAGTCTGGCAACGACTGTCGCATCCTGTTTGGGAATGTAATCTTTGAGGGGAATGTAGCCTGCAGTTGTACGAAGTCCAGCTGTTTCAAAAATGTCTTTAATCGTAATTGGAACTCCATGTAATGCACCCCAATTTTCACCTTTAGCAAGAGCCTCATCTGCCTGTTTTGCTCTGGTTCGGGCATTTTCCTCGTCAAGCGTGCAAATTGCATTGAGTTTCGAGTTGTGTTGAGCAATTTGTTCCAGGTGGGCGTCTAGAAGTTCGACCGCAGAAATTTGGCGATCACGAATCATTTGAGCCAGTTCAACAACGGACTTAAACACAATCTCGTTCATGATATTTCCTCTAATTCGGTGAAATGCTTTTCCTTTCCTGGCAATCCTCTTTGGGTATTTGGCTCAAAAACGGTTCCCAGCCAACTTTGCCGTACTTCTGGTTGGGGCATAAGTGCGCTCCTGTACGGAATGCTTGGGCGATCTTGCCAGGAATAGGAACTTCCACAACTTTCCGTCTCCGCCCGGTTGCTTTGAAGTATGCTCTAGCAAACTCTGCTGCTGTCCAAACCTCGGGTCCGCCTACGGTTGAAATACGTCCGGCAGGTGCTGAAAGAGCGAGTTCAACTAAGCGATCAGCAACTTCCCCGGTTTCAATAGGCTGAAGCAAAAACCCTTTGGGCATCATCATGACGGGGAAACGATCAAGGAATTGGATAAGCTTGAGCACAAATTCGTGAAATTGCGTGGCTCTGAGGATGGTCCATGGGATGGAAGCGTGTTCGATCATCTGTTCCACCTCAAGCTTCATCCCATAGTAGGGATAGAAAGGGTTGCAATCGACCCCGACAATAGAGACAAAAATGATGTGATAAACGCCTGCCCATTCTGCTGCCTGGAGCAAGCGCTTCGTTCCTTCTACATCAACTTGGCGCGGATTGCTGGGGCTTGAAGCGCAATGAACAATGACATTGATCCCGTCTACTGCCTGCTCTATCCCTTTACCAGTCAGCAAGTCTCCTTGAACTGTGCCAGGGCGTCCATTGCGGCTGAGGGCTTGCACGTTGTAACCAACAGTTCGTAGGCGATCAACCACCAGGGAACCCAGCGAACCTGTCCCTCCTGTCACCAATATTTTTGATGTATTCATTCCGAAACCTCCTTTTGCTGCAGTGGAAGTAAGGATTTAAGAATGGCTTAGTGAGCTAAATCCATCTTCAAGATTCTCGGTATGACCTACGCTGCTCATACAGAACCTTACTTGGTGCCGCGATACCAGACAATCGTCTGCCGTATCCCCTCCCGATAGGGAGTAACTGTAGCTTCACCGAAAGCATGTTTGTACTTGCTGCTGTCTACAATGAAGGGTATTTCAAATTGGTCCACCATTTCTGCTCCTTCCCAAGCTAAAGGCCAAAATAGCCCGAGTGCTTTTACAAAGCGATGGCTATAAGCAGTGACTTTCGTTACCCTTTCCACCTCCTTAAAATTCATGCGGACAAAATCCCGTCCAGTGATTGGCTCAGCTGTGGGAATATGCCATACCTGCCCGATCGCCTGCTCATGCTCACCCAGTGTCACCAGTCCGCTTGCAAAATCTTTAATATATAGCGGTGTCAATGGAACATCTAGATCGCAAATCCACGTTGCTTTCTTGCCTG
>DATNQR010000538.1:0-2420 GCA_036703905.1 Thermosynechococcaceae cyanobacterium | reverse complement strand
AGACAGTCTAGATCGGAAAATGGCGCGGGCAAGTAGCAGTAGTTTCTTCAGTCGAGGAAGCAGTATCCCTGCTCGATACCCAAACTGAATCCCAAGTAGGATAAAGCTTTCAATCACTTTTCTTACTGTTTCTTATCATTTTCGGCTTGTGGGGCAGAATTAAGGAAATGTCAATTTTGCTATAAGTCAGTTTTTCAATGCCAAGAATTGGGAAGACAACAGCCAAGCGCCTTCAAATTGAGAAACGCAGATACAAGGCGATCCACCTGCGGAAGTCGGGCGCGACCTACCGAGTGATCGCGGCAAAGCTGGCAGGTGAGTACGGCACGAAATACAGTTGGCAGGCAGCCTACCAAGACATTGAAACCGTGCTGCGACAGATCCGAGAGGAAACTAGGCTCGGTGCTGAAGAACTTGTCAGGCTAGAACTAGAGCGTTACGACAGCTACTTGCTAGCACTGGCTCCAAAGCTTCAGCAGGGTGACACCAGCGCCATTTCTGAAGCCATCAAGATTAGCGATCGACGCAGCAAGTTGTTGGGGCTGGATGCTCCGATTCAGGTCAAGATTCAGCAAGGTATTGAATCGGGGCTGGAGCTGGAGCTGGAGCAGTTTCTCGATAGTCTGCGAATGGCTCTTGATCGTGATGTTTTCGTCCAAGTCCTTACTGCCGTCGGCACACTCCAGACCCGTAGTCCAAAGGTTGAAGGGGACTGAGAGGAGGATTCAGGGAGTCTTCTGAGTTTTGCGATATTCAGACTCGACGTTTATAAATTGAATCAGAAAATCGCAAAACTGCACAACCCTTACCAGGCAGCTATTTGAGCGCTGTTGAAGACGTTAAGCTAATTAGTATTCCCTAATGATTTAGGTAAAAAGATGGGCGGAATCGGATCAGGTCAGAAAACTGCCTTTCGTCCTGCTAGCAGACGGTTAATAGCTGAGAACTGCTTTCAGCTGAACGTTTCTGAGTGGAATCGATCGGGTGTTGTAAGCCTGGCTCAGACACAGCGACCATCGTGTACAAATTTGCCAGCGGCAAAAGGGTCAAGGTTACTCAGAAGATTGCTTGGACAAGCTGCAACTATGGTGGGCAGCGCCCCTGGTTCATTTGCCCCAAGTGCGAGCAGCGATCGGGGAAGTTGTTCCTTCGTATCCGTCCCGGTCGCGGTATCGATGGCGCTTATAAGTGCCGTCGCTGCCTCGGATTAACTTACGCAAGCTCCAATGCCAGTGGCAATTTTCAAAAGGAATGGGATCTTGAATGTCGCCGGATTGGGCGCAAACTCAAAGCCCAAGAGAACTTCCACCGTGGCTCTTTGAAGGACTTTCACTCAATGGGGATGCTGCCAGAGCCACCCAAAGGGATGCACTACCGAACCTATCGGCGGCTGGCAGAAAAGCTGAGGAAGTCCCACCAGCAGTTCTTCTCGGAAAAACTTAAGAAGGCGCAGAAGCACTATTTACGCCTCAAACAGGTTACCGATCGTTCGTAAGTGAATCATGAATCAAGTAGTTACGTAAATCAGTAACCACTTGTTTTTAGCCATGATGCGATCTCCGTCCTCAAACCCTTATTCATCAGGCGTTCTCGATCGAAGTCAGCTCCCTTCAGCCGTGTGTAACTATGCAGTTCTCATGCTGCTGAAGTAGTTGTTCCAGGGGCGCTATTCTGTCCTATCGGTCGGTACGGTCAGTTAACCGTTAAGGGAGTGACCGATCAAACCGTCCCTAAGATGCTGAACAAACGAGCAAAGCAGGCGGGGCTGCTTTACGACTTCACCGCTCACGATTTCCGTAGAACGTTTATCAGCGAATTGTTCGATCGTGGCGTAGATGTCTCTACTGTTCAGAAGCTGGCTGGACACTCAAAATCAGAAACAACGATTCGGTACGATCGGCGTGGTGACGAAGCAAAGCAAAGGGCTGTAGATCTATTACCCGTCCCCTACTACCGCTCCCGATGAACGTAACTCAGTTAGGACTTACGCAGTGCCGCAAGGCACGGATTCAGCGCAACCGCATTGGCTGTGCCTTTCTAGTTTGGGTGCGGCTCAATGCTTTGGCAGAACAAGCGGGACAGACTCTCTATCAACTCAAGCACGGTTTGCTCGATGATTACCTCTGTCAGCAACGCAAGCGTCCATCACTCAAAATGACTCTTGCGTAAGTCCCACTAAACTCGGAAATCTGGCAACTCATCCACTTCGACAAACACGGCTACATCGCTTGTCTGGTGGTCGATGGCAAACTCAAGCTTTTCCTTCACCCTGCAAAAGTGGTCGTGACTGAAACCCCACAACCCTATCGAGAAGGCAGTTATACGGTCAAGGGACAGGCAAATCTAAGCGCCTTTGCCGATGCAGTCATGATCGCGCAGCGCAACAACTTTAGTGTCACCTGGGTTGCTCAACTCAAACT
>DATNQR010000537.1:0-4507 GCA_036703905.1 Thermosynechococcaceae cyanobacterium | reverse complement strand
GTGTAGCAGCACGCCTTCAAACAGGTAGGTTACGGTGGCCAGGTTGATGTGGGGATGGGGCCGCACATCCATGCCCTCACCGGGAGGAAAAGTAGCGGGGCCGAGATGGTCAAAGAAGATAAAGGAACCAACCATCTGCTGGTCATCCTGGGGCAGCACCCGCCGCACCTGGAAGCTGCCGAGATCTTTAACGTGAGGCGCGATCGTTTGTTGAACGGTTTCAGCCACAGCAAATCCTATAGGTAGAGAAATCCTACAAGTGTTAGCAAGCAAGTATTAGCAAGCGAAGCCTAAGCTTGAGGGCAAGTACTGAAGTACTTCACCCTCCCCATCAAAGAGGCTGGCTCAATCAGCACCCTCATCGTGCCACCATTCGCGATCGCTAGATCAGCTTGATGGCTCGGAAAGCGAGGAACAGCACCGAAGCCACGGCATACGCGCCGCCAAGTAAAACCACATAAGAAATGATTCCAGACATTAGATCTATCTCCACCAGGACTGATCAAACTATACCGATTAGCGATCGAGGGGGCAAGGCGATCGGGAATGCAGTCCTGCGTGGGTCTGCGAGGGGAATCCCAGAGGACGTCTAAAAATGGTTCTTCGTCACGAAGGAATCAGGGTTACTGCGCTGACCACACAACGAGAGAACCAAAGTTTAAGGCTTTTGGTCCAACTTCTCAGCCATCCACTCAAGAAATCAGCTGTTGGCTGCTAAGAATCTACCTAAAAAGTTAACTGAAATAGAAACATATCTCTAGGTTCTACCAGGCTAAATGTCTCTTTTAGAGCGACCACCTTTCCAAGTCCTTTCACTCAATTGCATCCAGAAAGAGAACAATGAGCGTTAGGGATTGAGGCGGACAATTTTCTTGTCCCACTATTGAGCAAGAAGGACTTCAAGATTGCTGGAATTCTACGTTCGATCGAATGGAGTCAGTCGAATTGGGGAGTTACGCTATGCTCCTAAGCAGTGCAATTCATCCCTTTTCTTCCCATGAAACCGCGATCGAAACAACCCTCGACTCCACCGCGCAATCGTCGCCCGATTATTCACATCAAAGTTGAGGATGGGCGCTTTCAAATTCAAGGGATCAATGCGTGGTACGGCTACTGGCGCGATCCTTACCACTTGCTGCTAACCATTCCCTGGTTCGGCTTCTTTGGGCTAATTGCGTTTTCCTATATCTCCACGAATGCCGTGTTTGCGCTGCTGTACCTAGCGGGCGGGGACTGCATCGCCAATGCTGCACCGGGATCGTTTCTGGATGCGTTCTTCTTCAGCGTACAAACCCTCGCCTCGATCGGCTACGGGGCGATGTATCCCAAAACGCTCTATGCCAACTCGATCGTGACGATCGAGGCAATGGCTGGACTGGTGGGAATCTCGGTGATGACAGGATTGGCCTTTGCCCGCTTCACCCGTCCCAGTGCCCGCGTGGTTTTCAGTCGTGTGGCAGTGATCACTCCTCACGAAGGCTTGCCTACTCTGATGTTTCGTACAGCTAACAAGCGCCGCAACCAGATCTTAGAGGCGAACCTGCAGGTTTATTTGATGCGAGATGAGGTCAGCCTGGAAGGTCAGGCGATGCGGCGATTCTACGATCTCCCTTTACTGAGAAACCGGACTCCCAGCTTTACCCTAAGTTGGTCAGCGATGCACCCGATCGACGAAAACAGTCCACTCTACGGAGCTACGCCAGAGTCCTTGAGACAGATGCAGGCGACGATCGTTGTGGCGCTGAGTGGGCTGGATGAAACCGTGGCTCAGGTGCTACACGCCCGTCATAACTACGCAGCTCAGGATATTCTCTGGAATTACCGTCTAGTGGATATTCTGCACCACACACCAGATGGTCATCGCTACATCGACTACAACGACTTCCACGAGGTTGAGCCGATCGACTAGCTGATTAATTCGATTTCGAGAACTTTATACAGTCTTCTTGTTGATAACTTCATACAATCTTCACACAAAAAACATAAAGCTAGTCAGCCCGAAGTCCGTAATAACTCGTAGCATAAGCAGTGGAGCTGCTGGCTCTACGAGAATGTCTCAGCAGTTGTACTGAATCCGGCTTTAACTTACCTTTACCGACAGGGAACAATCTATGAGACAGTTTTGGACGATCGCAGCGCTGAGTTCAGCCCTGGTTGCTTCTGCTCCCCTTGCAGCCCAAGCTGCCTCATTCACATTCTCAGGGCCTTTGAGCGGAGCACAGGAAGCTCCTGCTCCTAACAACAGTCCTGCTACAGGATCGTTCTTAGCGACATTGACAGGTGAACCTGAGCAATGGACATTTAACTACCAAGTTTCGTTCCAGAACTTGACCGGGCTTTTCCGTGATGGGCACATTCACTTAGGAGGGCGTGGAGTTTCCGGCCCAGTAGTGCATCCGCTAGATGGCGTTCCGGCATTGGTCGCAGCACGGGTGAATACTGGTAGTCTGACAGGTGAATGGACTTCGGCAGAAGTGCCTGCGACCGCTACCCCTGCCGCTGTGTTTCAACGCTTCTTGGCTGGTCAGTACTACTTCAACGTCCACTCAACGACCTTTCCGGGCGGTGAGATCCGAGGTCAAATCGAGAATCCGACCACCTCAGCAGCAGTGCCCGAACCTGTCACCACTGTGGGGTTGTTGGTAGCGGGAGCGATCGGCGCAGCAGCACGGCGGAAAAAGGCAAAGCAAGTTTAGGCTCAAACCGTTTGGCAGCGACTGTTCGCTGAGATAAGCAATGCTGGGTAAAGCAAGAAGCTTTACCCAGCGCAGAGAATTACTAAATTGGGCAACTACCGCTAATCGCCAAGTCGTGGAGGCGTTATCGCTTCGGGTTGAGGCCGAGGCTTAACAACCACTCGACCGTTTTCGACAACGGTACAGTTTCGGGATTGCTGCGAATCGGACTGCTCTGGAGTTTGAGCAGAGGTTTGAGCGGAATTTTGAGCAGAGGTCAGATCTTTGCAGTTCTGAAGGTGATGAGCGGCTTGCTGCTGGTGCTGATTGAGGAGAGAAGCGCAGCAGCTTGAGGTGGAGGACATGGGGCAGGCTTCTAGTGCTTCTTCTATTATCACGCCAGATCGATCGAATTTCTGGGGTGGTTTACCCGTGCTTTTTGGTGTGTCTTCACCCCTGAAGCTCGGTGGAACCCATGAAGCTGGGTAGAATGGTAGCCTTCTGCTTGGATAAGTTGCTCATGGCTGCTGCGATCGTCGTTCTTGGACAACAAAGCGTTGCGCTGGCCTATCGCCTCAAGGCAGTTCTGCCGGACGCAAAAGTTTACGGACTGGTCGATCGCACTACGGATGTAGACCTGAGCTTTGCTAGCTTTGGCGAGACGCTGCGGGAGCTGTTCGCCCAGGGGACGACCATTATTGGCGTTTGTGCGGCGGGAATTCTGATTCGCACTCTCGCGCCTGTGCTGACGAGTAAATGGCAGGAGCCGCCTGTGCTGGCGATCGCGGAGGACGGGAGCGCTGTCGTTCCTCTGCTGGGTGGGCTGCACGGAGTTAATGACTTGGCGCGACAGTTGGCCGCCCTACTGGACGTTGCTCCTGCGATCACCACTACGGGGGATCTCCGCTTTCGGACGGCGTTGCTGTCGCCGCCACCGGGCTACTGTTTGGCTAATCCCGACGATGCCAAGACCTTTATTGCAGATCTGCTGGCGGGGGCAACTGTCCGACTGGAGGGCGAGGCAGACTGGCTGCGCCAAAGCCAATTGCCGATCGTCCCCGATGGCGACCTTACCATTCAAGTCACGACTGATCGCGGCACTCCCAGCAAAACCTGTCTGGTCTATCATCCCGTAGCGGCGATCGATTCTTCGGTCACTTCTCAGCCTGGCAAGCTGGCGATCGTGGGTACGGGCCCTGGCAGCGCGGAGTGGATGTCACCCCAGGTGAAAGACTTGCTGACCAGCGCTACGGATTGGGTGGGCTACAGCACTTATTTGAAGCTGGTGGAGCCGTTGTGGAACGGGCAGCAGCGCCACGATTCTGACAATCGGGTGGAACTGGAGCGGGCCAGGTTGGCGCTGGATCTGGCGGCGGCGGGGCGATCGGTTGTGGTGGTTTCTTCTGGCGATCCGGGCATCTACGGCATGGCGGCGGCGGTGTTTGAGGTGCTGGAGCGGGAGGCTAAACCGGAGTGGCAGGCGATCGAGCTTCAGGTGGCCCCGGGGATTTCGGCGCTCCAGGCGGCAGCGGCTCAGGTGGGCGCTCCGATCGGCCATGATTTCTGCGCTATCTCGCTGTCAGATATTCTTAAGCCGTGGACGGCGATCGAGCAGCGTATTCGGGCGGCGGCGGTCGCGGATCTGGTGATTGCTTTCTACAATCCGGTTTCCCAGCAGCGTACTTGGCAGTTGGCGCAGGCGCAGGAACTTCTGCTGCAAGCGCGATCGCCTGAAACGCCTGTGGTGCTGGCGCGGAGTTTGGGGCGATCGGGGCAGTCGATCGCGGTGATTACGCTGGGACAGTTAGCTTCGGCGGCGGTGGATATGCGGA
>DATNQR010000536.1:0-3924 GCA_036703905.1 Thermosynechococcaceae cyanobacterium | reverse complement strand
ACCCTGGCTCTGCTGGAGCGCAGGCAACTCAGCATCAGCTCCGAGCGATCGCCAATACTTTGCAAAACCCTCAAACTCCACAATCTGACCTTTGGCAAGCCACTGGGCAGAGCCAGATTGAGTCAAAATCCGCGTTTGCCTAATTCGTGCAGGCTGACATAGGGAAGCAACGGTGCGACTCCAGATCAAGCCGTAAAGCAATGATTCGGTTTCACCCAGTTCTGACTTGAGTGCGTCAGGGGTTTTTGCCACGTCCGTCGGACGTACCCCTTCGTGTGCTTCCTGGGCATTTTTCCCAGCTTTATGCTCTGCGACTTTAGCAGGCACATTGTCGGGGTCATTGGCAGTCAACCACTCTCGCGCTGCTGCAACAAACTCTGGCGCAAGAAAGGTGGCATCTGTCCGCATATAGGTGATGATCCCCTGCTCGTAAAGCTTCTGGGCCACCTTCATCGTTGTTTCGGGACTCATCCGCAGCTTGGCACTGGCCGCCTGCTGAAGCGTGGAGGTCGTGAATGGGGCAGGCGGTTGGCGTGAGACGGTTTTGCCTTCAACGCTGACAACTTTGTGGGATTGAGACTGGGCGAGTCCAACCAGGCGATCTGCTTCTGCCTGGGTGCTAACACGATCGCCCTCAACGGCTTTTTGCTCGGTCGGATCAGTTGCGTCTGAGTCTTCTTCTTCAGACGTTTGAGCTTCCACCCCACCGTTGTAGAAAGCCCTAAACCCTTCCTTGTAGTCCACGAACACTGTCCAGTAGTCCTGTGGCTTGAAGTTGCGAATTTTACTTTCAAGTTCTGCCACCAGATGCAGCGCGGCCGACTGCACCCGTCCAACCGACTTTGCTCCGTTATTCAATTGCCACACCAGAGGCGATCCCTTGTACCCCACTAGCTTGTCCAGCACTGATCGACAAACTCCGGCATGAACCAGATTGAGATCGAGGGGACGTGGCTTGGCGATCGCTGCCTTGACCGCAGCCGGAGTAATTTCGCGGTAAGTAGCTCGTTGGGGATTCTTCAGCCCCAACGCATCTGCCAGATGCCAGCCGATCGTTTCCCCTTCCCGGTCTTCGTCAGTCGCCAGAATCACTTGATCCGCTTGCTTGACGGCGGCTTTGAGATCCGCGATCGCCTTTTTCCCTTGTGCGCCACGGGGAACCCAACGGCAAACAACGCGGTTCCCTCTCAACTCAAAACCAAGTGCGTCCTGCTTGCTGTAAGCGAGTTCTCGGATATGGCCGCCACTGGCCCGGATTGTCCAATCGGGCAAGATTTGCTTCAGTTTTTTAAGCTTACCGGGGGCTTCAATGATTAAAAGCTTCGTCATAGCAACCTCTAGTAATGGGAATGGAGTGGATGTAAAGTTACAGGCGCGGCGGTGGTTCTGTTGGAGCTTCTAACCCTGCCCCTCTGGAGTTGGCGAGATCTTCCTGAATGCCCATTTCGCCCAGCCGCATCAGCACAGAGGGCAGCTTGGGGGATTGGATTGCATCCACGATTTCAGGCAGGGCCGCTCCCTGGCGCATCAAACCCATAGCCCGTTGCACCTGCGCGACAATGGGATCGGTGGGTTTGCTGTAGCCTTTGCGAATTGCTGCCTCCAGTCCCCGGCGCAGGTCTGCAACCGTAGCCCGTCCCCGGCGTGTTTCGATCGTCGTTTCCCCGCCCCGGTTGAAAGCGACGGCATCCCCAGTGACGATCGTGATGCCACTCACTTCGCCGGGCTCCTGAGCGCGATAGCTCGGTTGGAGATTGAAGAAGTAGGTTGCCTTTGTCGTCGTGACGGTCAGGTTTGGGTTAGGCGTGGTGATCAGCCCTGGAAACTGGATCGGCCGGATCAGGCGTAGAACGATAACCGTTGCCTGTCCAGAAGATACTGGGGCATTGGTGTTGAACACCATCAGCGCCGGATCGGATAGCTGCAAAAACTGAATCCGCTCCCCCGTCTCGAACTCGATCGCGCTATTGCGTCCGGCAAAAATTTCCACGGTCTGAACGTAGCGTTTTGCCTGTGCTTGCGTCACAGGTCTGAGAGTCTGCGGCTCTAGAGGCGTTTCCCGTCTAATGAACGGCAGAGGCGCAGATGGGGGAGGCTGAATTAACGCAGCCGGGGGCTGTGGTGTGGGTTGCTCTAGAGGCGTTTCAACTGCACCCCAGGCAGGGGGAGTAGCCAGGGACAGAACTAGCAGGGGCAAAACGAGTTTCACGGCGACACCTCCAGAATTCCATTAACGAAAATTGACACCGTTTCACCTTGCTCCACCACCAGGATCGGAGTGCTGCGGCTGTTTTCTTCCTGTCGCTGCTCGGCCCGTTGTTCCAGCCGTTGCTGTAGCGGATTGAAGAAGCCATCCAGCGCAGCGGCCAGAATATTGGTGCGATTGCTGCGGCGGTTGATGATTGTGCTGGAGGAACTGTTCAAACCCTCAGAATTTGAGGAACTGCTGAATACATCGCCCTGGTTGAGCAGTTCTCCAGCCCGTCCGATCGCGCCAAATAAGCCAATCTTCAAGTCATCCCCAAAATTGCCCCTTTGCCTGGACATCTCCGCAATCAAGGGTTGATTGTTTCGTCCCCGAATCAGGATCGTTCCCGGCTGCACAGGTTCTTGTCGTACCTCGCCGTTCACCGCCTGATATACGACTGCCACCACGGTCTGATTGACTATTCGGCTTTCGTCGTTGACCCCGGTAGCTTCGGTAATGAAAACGGTTCCGACAGGTAAGGATACTTCTCCGGTGGTTGAGAGTAATGGCTCTTTTAGGGTGACGGCAAAGCGACCGTTTCCGCCGTTGTTACCGCTTGGCTCCCAGTACATCGGCACAGCAACTTCGGCTGCGGCAGATGTGCCCAGAGTAATCTGCTGATTGCGCCCCGCGATTTCCTCTGACTCGTTGCGCTGATCAAGGATGCCTCGTGTTCCTGGACTCATTGTTTCTGGACTCATTGTGGCCTCAGCAGCTATGCCAAAGCCTGTACTGGAAGCGACCAGTACTGGGCTGGAAGAGTTCGCTACAGTCCGGGCAGAAGAGGATGGAAACATTGATCCATCTCCAATCACCTCTGAGGTAAAAGCCCCGGCACGTTGACCGTTCTGGGTTGTGACCGAGGTTGGAGAATTAGTTCTATCCCCATTGGCGTAGCCTCCCTGAACGGGAATCATCGCAGTGCCGGGAACCGTCGCAGCCGTTGCTCCCGTTGGGTTTTCTGCCTCTTGCGTCTGCTTATCCACCTCTGCTTTCGCTGATCCCAATGCGGCCAGGCGATTCCACTGAGCCAACGGATCTTCTGTCCGAGCTGGGGGTGTCGCTGGGGCCGCAGTCCGCACAGGAGGCAGGGCAGGTTGAACTGGCTGAACTGGCTGCACGGGTCGGGGAGTGGGCGGCGGAGTCCGGGAGGCAGTGGCAGTGCTGTTGGCCGCAGTCCGCGTAGTCGAACCTGTGCGGGGACTGGCAGTAGGAGTTGGTTGAGGCTTGGGAGAAGAAGGTGTCGTTGTTCCGGCGTTGTTGCGTTGTTGTTGATCGCGCTGCTGTTCAGTCAAGGCCAGCTTGCCTTTGTATTCATCTGCTTTCGTCGGGTCGATCACATCGTTGGTGGGCCTTGGGCTTTGAGCAACCTGGGGCGCTCGCCCTCGCCCTAATCCTGCAATCAGGGTGATCAGGAAGCCGAAAACAACAAAGACTCCCACAAAACCCAGAACGAACACAGTGCGGGGAATGGGCGACCGGGATAGATCACGCTTGACCGGGACGGCCTCTGGATCTAAGCGATCCTCTGGCGAGATGAGGGACTGAGTTTCCTCATCCATCCCCGCAAGCCTCTGTTTTTCTTCTAGAGATATCCCTTCTTGTTCGGTTTCGGCTTCCGCTTCGGCTTGAGCGGTGGCAGTGCTGCGGCTGCGCCCAGAGGTGATCACAGCGTA
>DATNQR010000535.1:0-4907 GCA_036703905.1 Thermosynechococcaceae cyanobacterium | reverse complement strand
AGCAACGGCTTGGAGATTTTGGTGAGGTGGTAGGGAGTTGTGAATTTTGAACTTTGCTCATCCACTTTCAGCCTTTTTGCCTCCCGGCTACCAGCCCAGCAACTCCCTTCCCGCTTACTGGTATGAGGGCGGAGAAGCTCGGCTACCGCGCACGGAGCTAGCGGAGGCGATCGCCCGTGGATTAATGCAACGGTTGGCCCAGGGTGATCAACCCAGCGAGGGCAAAATGTACGGGATTTTGCTGGTGGAAACTCCGGCGGGTGATCAGCGGGTGCTGCAAGGGTTTTCAGGGCTACTGCGGGGGTACCGTCAGGTGGCGGGTTGGATTCCGCCGATTCCCGGTCGAGAGCAGGTGGCGATCGCAGAAGCCCGCACTCTAACCGAGTTAGCTACCCTGAAACAGGAAATAATTGCCCTACAGCAACTCCCGGAGCGGCAGCAGTATTTAGCATTGGCTCAGGATTTTGAGCGGCGCTTGCAGGAACTTTCCGAGCAGCAGCAACGGCTCAAACAGGCACGGCAACAGCAGCGCCAACACCTCCAGCAGATTTTGACCGGGGAAGCGCTCACCACCGCTCTGACCCAACTGGACAACCAGAGCCGTCGGGAGGGCGGCGATCGTCGCCGTTTGAAGCAAGAACGAGATCAAGCGCTGTGGCCGCTTTCGCAGGCGATCGCTCAGTCCGACGATCGCCTGCGGGAACTGAAGCGCCAGCGCCGGCAGACCTCTCGCCAGCTTCAGGCTCAACTCCATGCGGCTTATCAGTTAACGAACTTTGCGGGAGAGTCGATCGTTCTTCAGCAGTTGACTTCTGGGGGACTGCCGACCGGAACGGGTGACTGCTGCGCTCCCAAGCTGCTGCACTTTGCCGCCACTCAGGGCCTCCAGCCTCTGGCGATGGCGGAATTTTGGTGGGGCCCACCTTCTGCCAAGGGTGACAAAGTGCCGGGTGAGTTCTACCCTGCCTGCGAGGAGCGCTGCCAGCCGTTGATGGGGTTTTTGCTGTCGGGATTGCGGAGTCCAGCGGGTGATGCTCTGCCAATCCTGTATCAAGACGACTGGCTGATAGTCGTGGACAAGCCGGCCGGTTTGCTGTCTGTGCCGGGGCGGTATCTCGATCGCCAAGATAGCGTTCTCAGTCGTCTGCGGTTGCAGTTCGGTGATCCTCTGGTCGTCGCCCATCGTCTGGATCAGGACACTTCTGGAGTTTTGGTGCTGGCGCGGAATCCGGCGACTCATCGCCATCTAATGCGGCAGTTTCAGCAACGGCAGGTCAGCAAAACCTACGAAGCAATTCTGGATGGCGTGGTCGCACCCGATCGTGGCGTGATTGATTTACCCCTAAGCGCTAACCTGAGCGATCGCCCCCGCCAGAGAGTCGATCCGCTCGGCAAGTCCAGCATTACTCGATTTGAAGTGATTGAGCGAAGGAGCGATCGCACTCGTCTGGCGTTCTTTCCCCTCACTGGTCGCACTCACCAGCTACGAGTTCATGCCGCCGATCGCGCCGGACTGGGCCTGCCGATTTGGGGCGATCGGCTTTATGGAACTGCTGGCGATCGACTGCATCTCCACGCTAAAGAAATCTGCTTCCAGCATCCGCATTCTGGCCAGAAGCTACACCTGCAAACCCTCACGCCGTTTTGAATCGTCTACCTTAAAGTTGGACTGCCCACCGCTAATGGCTTCTCAAACTCAATCAGCCATACTTACGTTTGAAATCGCTCAAACAGTTGGGCAAAGTCAGTGGGTTGCGCCCTGTAGTTCAGCATTTCCTCGTCAAGCACAACCCACTTTTGAGAGCTTCGAGTCCACAGATTCCCGACAGGCTTGAGCCAACTTGTATCATCCAATGTCCCAGGCTTAACGTTGGTAATTTTAGAATTTCGGGCAGGGTTATGAAACAATCTCGTCCCACAATCTCCACAAAATAGGCAACTCACTTCACGTCCGCTTTCAGAGACTCGGTTCCATTGTTTAGGTTGTCCCTGAAGGACAGTAATTGCCTCACGGAGAACAGGCATTGACATCCCGAAGGCACTAGAGGATTGCTTCTGACATTCCTTACAATGACAAGCATAGAGTGTTAGCGGTTCAGCCCGAATCTCATATCGAATTTGCCCACATTGACATCCTCCAGCGTAAGGAGCCGTCATATTCGTTCCCCTAACTTAAATAACTTAGATTTATTGTCTACAGTTGTTTTATCGCTTTCAAATATTACCTGCTGGCTACCTAAATACAATTTGGTACAGACTACCTTGAAGCTACCGCTAGAACTAATGGCATAGGGAGCCTAACCATGATTGACCTGTACTACTGGCCCACTCCAAACGGGCACAAAATCACGATTTTCCTGGAAGAAACTGCGATCGACTACCGCATTATTCCGGTGGACATTGGCGCTGGCGAACAGTTCCAGCCGGATTTTCTCAAGATTGCGCCCAACAACCGGATGCCCGCGATCGTCGATCACACTCCCAGCGACGGCGGCGAGGCGATCTCGGTGTTTGAGTCTGGCGCGATTTTGCTGTATTTGGCAGAGAAGACAGGCCAGTTTCTCTCAGCCGATCTGCGGCGGCGACAGGTAGCGCTGGAGTGGCTGTTCTGGCAGATGGGCGGCTTGGGGCCGATGGCGGGACAGAACCACCACTTCACGCAGTACGCGCCAGAGAAACTTCCCTACGCCATCGATCGCTACGTCAAAGAAACGAACCGCCTCTACGGAGTGCTGAACCGACGGCTGGAAGGGCGAGAATTTCTGGCGGACGAGTACTCGATCGCCGATATGGCTACCTATCCGTGGATTGTGCCCTACGAACGTCAGCAGCAGCGTCTAGAGGATTTTCCTCATCTCCAACGCTGGTTTGAAACAATTGGCAGCCGACCTGCCGTGGTTCGTGCCTACGAGCAAGGGCAGCCCTACAGCAACCGCACCACCGTCACTGAGGAGAGCCGCAAAATTCTGTTTGGGCAAACTTCGGCTTCGGTGCAGGGCGCTTAATCCACGGGTAACTGACTCATTTGCTCCAAGTTCAGCACCTCCGCCAGAGCTTCCGGGGTCATCAGTTGCCGTGCCAGGACAATTTCCCGCAGGGATTTTCCGGTTTCTAAAGACTCTTTAGCCACGGCGGCGGCGTTGAGGTAGCCAATGTGGGGGTTGAGGGCAGTCACTAGGGCCAAACTGCCCTCAGCGTAATCCAGACAGCGATCGCGATTCGCTTGAATATCCTTGATGCAGCGATCAGTGAGGCCAGCGATCGCGTGACCCAGGATCTCGATGCTCTGGATCAGGTTATAGGCGATCAACGGCATCATCACGTTCAGTTCCAGTTGGCCGGCCTGGGCGGCCAGGGCGATCGTGTTGTCGTAGCCCATCACCTGAAAGCACACCATCGAAGTCATTTCCGCCATCACGGGATTGTATTTCCCCGGCATGATGGACGATCCAGGCTGTACGGGCGGTAGCTGAATTTCCTTGAAGCCTGTCTTGGGGCCGGAATCCAGCAGGCGCAGATCGTGGGAGATTTTAGCTAAATCCTGGGCCAGGTTTCTCAGTGCCCCGGAAACGCTGACGAAGGGAGCCATGCTCTGCATCGCCGCCATCAAGTTTGGAGCCGATCGCAGGGGTTGGTCGATCAAATCCGACAGAATTTCTGCTACCCGAAAACGGTATTGCGGATGGGTGTTCAGTCCTGTTCCCGCTGCGCTGCCCCCCAGTCCAAGACGGGTCAAATCCTTTGCGGCTGTCTCGATCCGCAGCAAATGGTCGCTGAGAATCTGGGCCCAAGCGCGGAAGTTGTCCCCCAAGCGCACGGGAACGGCATCTTGCAGGTGGGTTCTGCCCGATCGAATCACGTCTTGAAATTCCTTGGCTTTGGCATTCAGAGCGGCGATCGCCCGTGCCAAGGCTGGATACAGCGATCGCTCTAGGGCCAGCAAGCCGCCAATCCGAATCGCTGTGGGAATCACGTCATTGGTGGATTGCCCATAGTTGACGTGATCGTTGGGATTCACCCGCTCGTAGTTGCCTTTACGATCGCCCAAAATCTCCAGCGCTCGATTCGCCAGCACCTCATTGATGTTCATGTGGTGCGACGTGCCTGCCCCTGCCTGATAGACATCCACAACGAACTGATCGCGCAGGCTCCCGTTCAGCACTTCATCCGCCGCTGCCACGATCGCGCTACTGATCTCCGTTGGGATGCAGCCCAAATTGCCATTGGCGATCGCTGTTGCTTTCTTGATCAGCACACAGGCATCTACATAAGTTGCTAACGGCTTCAGCCCACTGATGCGGAAGTTCTCTGTGGCCCGCAAAGTTTGAATGCCGTAGTAAACCGTGTCTGGGATTTGGCGCTCTCCCATTGAATCTTTTTCGATCCGGTAGGCTGCTTGGCTCATGAGTTCGATCGGGTACTTTCCTCCCTTACTATTCCACACTTGCCGTACCTAAATTGTTCATAGGTAAGCTGTGACTTGTGTATAGCAACCTATTCAGGGTGGCTCGTTTAGAGGAGTGGTCGATCGACTGGCGATCGACTATGGAGCGTTAAGGTTGATAGGCAGAGCTTGAGTTAGTTGAAACTACAGAGATCAACGAAACAATCCAGCAGCATCAAAGGGACTGCCTGAGCCAGGGGGTTAATGGGTATATTTAGGTTCGATCGCCCTTTTCTCGTGAGCGTATGCTAGACCACCCGATTGTTAAGCTGGTAATTGCGGCGACGGTTGCTGGTCTAATTGGTTACTTGATCAACCAATTGCCTGCCATTAAGCAGTTTCCGGGTCGGGGTTGGCTCGTGGGTGGGTTGCTGTTCTGCATCACGCTGTTGGGCTTGGCGATGCAGGTTCTCCCTGATGCCAGCATTGCTGAAGAGATCAAAACTTGGGTCAGGTATGGCTC
>DATNQR010000534.1:0-2102 GCA_036703905.1 Thermosynechococcaceae cyanobacterium | reverse complement strand
GGGAAATTCTAGTAAATTCATCCCTCGATTCAGTAACGCCGATCGCTTGGGTCACGATCGCTCAATTCTGCTGCGGACTGGTTTCGGAGATCTACAGCCGGAAGCTTAAGTGCCTTGCCTCTACCCTACTTGTTCTGCAATTCACAGAGGTAAGAAACGCTCTACTCCGTAATCAGTTGGTGAAGCAATGTAGTTCTCCTAGATACCTCAACGGATAGAGCGTTAAGTCTTCCAACAGGGCGAAGTTGAGATGAAGCGCTTGCGTCAAACTGAATGTATCGCTACAGTCCTTTCTTACCGGAGGAGGTAAGGCTATGAAAGCAAAGATTTTTTCCTCGATCGCTCTTCTTGCTGCCTTTGCCCTCGCGCTTCCGGCTCAGGCTCAAAATCCCTCAGAGGTGAAGCAGCTACTTGAGACGGGTGTGTGTCCTGGCTGCAATTTGGCAGGAGCGGATTTAACCCAGGCTCACCTGATTGGGGCTGATTTGCGGGATGCAAACCTGAAGGGCGCAAACCTGAAGGGCGCAAACCTGGAAGGCGCGGATCTGCGAGGTGCAAACTTGCAGGGGGCAAACTTGACCGGGGCGTTGGCCAGCAATGCAGAACTAGATGACGCTAACCTGCGGGATGCGACGTTGAAAGGCGCTAACCTGAGCCACACCAACACGAGTGGCGCAACCCTGACTGGAATCAATGTCGAAGGGGCGATCGTCTTTGGAAGCGGCATCAGCATTGGTGGTGATTGAGTCTCCAACTAAAAGACTGTAGCTGTGGGACGAATGCGTGGGATGTCCTGACTCCTTAACGGTTCGTTGCCTTGTTTAGCAACGCCTGCCCTGCCTCCACTAACCCATCCGTAGAGTTCGCTGCAACGCTCGCGGTAAGCCCCAATTTCAGAACGATCGTCACGGCTGGGAGTGGTAGGCTGCTGATAACGTTCCTGCCTTTCGACCATGCGACTTGAACAGAAGCCCCAACATCGCAGCCGTTGGCGCATTTTCCGTTGGCTGATTGCAGCACTGCTGCTGGGAGTGGCGATCGCTGCATTTGCCTCCAGCAAGCCACAGCCTCAAAGTCAGCGCCAGCGTCAGGTCAGCCACTACGAACTGCACGGGCAGGATCAGTTCAACCAGCCGCAGCATTATCCGATCGGCAAGACTGTTCCGTCAGAACTCTACCGGCCTGTGGGCAACTGGGTGGGGCGGCTGATTTTGCCGAGTCGATTGCAGTCCGAGGAGACGGACTGGGTCTGGCTGCAAGTCCAGCAAGCGCCCGTCGCCGCCAAAAATCTTGTGGGTAAAACTGTGCGGCTGGAGTGGAGCCAGAAGCCGGAAGCGCAAGCTTACGTGCGGGCGGTGACGCGGGATGTGAATTTCACGGAGGAGACCCGGGAGAACGTCCACAGGGGCAATGTGCATCCCGATCGACTGGACGGGCGGCGCAAGGTGGGCCCGTTGCAGTCTCTAGCGGGGGCGCGACCTCAAGATGACGTGATCGTGACGCTGGATCAGCCGAAGGTGAACGATCGCTCTGGCTCTCCGGTGCTGGAAATCGATCAGGAACCCGTTCTGTCCACAGGTCAGGTCGTGGGATTGGTGAAAATTTTGGCTCCCGAACCTGTGTCTGCCCAACGGCCTGCTCCTAAAGCCTGTCCGGGCGATTCGCCCTGCTCCAGCGAGTATTTCCGGGTGCAGCACTACAGTTCTAAATCAGGTCAGTTCGATGGAGCGATCGAGACTATCCGCGTTCCCCAGGTACGAGTGGATCGAGACAATCAGTTTCAATCCACTCCGCGTCAACTGGAACGATCGATCGCAGGCGTAGCGGGCTGGTATGTCTACGGGGCGAGAGATGCAGAGGGTGTGTTCACGGTGCAGGCCTGGGAGCCGAGATCGCTGTTCCAACTAAAACCCAGCCAGACTATTACCGGACTGGAACCCGGCTTGACTTACATCAAAGAGCAGAACTGGCAGTTCAGCGCAGTGGACAAGGGAACGGCCCGCTCGATCGCTGTCGCTCCGACCGGGGAGCAAAGCTGGCAGTTGGGTGATCGGGCGATCGTCTTACATAACTTTGGCGGCATCGGCGGTCGCAAAGCCGAG
>DATNQR010000533.1:0-2879 GCA_036703905.1 Thermosynechococcaceae cyanobacterium | reverse complement strand
TCCAGATCGGCCTCTAGGCGCAGCCGCTCTAGCTCTGTGTGAGACAGCAATCCCCCCAAATTAAGGGACTGTTGATCAATGGCGCTGGCCAGCCGCAGCAGACGATCGGCATTGCTGGTGGCAATTTCTACCATGCGCTGCCCAGTTTCAGACAAGTTTCCCAACTTGCCGCTCCCCAAAAGATCAAGGGCAACTTGAATGGCAGTGAGGGGTGTCCGCAGTTCCTGACTAACGTTGAAATCGCAGGCACTAGGAACAGGCTGATCGATCAGGTCAAGCGGGCAGGCATCACTCAAGGAGTAATCAGTGGACTCAACAAGCATGATAGGTGAACTCAACTACAGGGATCAGCAAAAAAGTCATAACAAGGAGGCACACGGTTTCGCTGGGGCAAAAGATGAAAGATCAGGACCGGAACATCAGCGCGGCAATTAGAACTCAGCGATCGTCGCCTATTCTGACTGAAGTCTTCTCAGATTAATGTTACCAAACGTAACTATAGGAGGAAAAGGTGTAAAACTTGGGTAAAGTTTCTCCGAAACTCCGTAGAAATCCGGGAATTGCTGAGTTCCAAGCGAACTCGGCAAGGAAAGTGCTGCAAATGCCTTGCCTGCCGAGGATCGCGAGCGTCAGTTCAGCATCATCCCAATAACGCTAGCGATCGGCGCTGCTGTATTCATCTGCGAGTTAGCCTTATCCCTTCATCCCTGGGGTTTCCTGAGAATCAAGCTGACCAACCCAAGATACTGAGCAGTTGACTGGCCAGCAGCGTAGGACGGAAGGGCTTGGTGATCACCGCTTTCACTCCCAGATCTGCAAAACGGCGCTGATCAGAAGCTTGCACTCTAGCCGTCAGCAAAATCACGGGGATCTTTTGAGTGATTGGGTTCGCTTGCAGGAGCCGAAACACTGCCAGCCCGTCCATCTCCGGCATCATCACGTCCAGCAGGATTGCATCGGGTTGCTCGGCTTCGGCCTTCAGCAATCCCTCAGCGCTGGAGTGAGCCACCAATACTTCCACCCCTGCCATGAGTTCCAGGCTCACCTGAGCCACCTCGCGAATGTCGTCTTCGTCGTCGATTACCAAAACTCGCTTTGCTGCCACTTCAACGCCCCTTCAGATATCCACATCAATTTCGTCAACAGTGGGGAGTGCTAAAAAAAAAGTACTACCTTGCCCCAAAGTACTTTCTACCCAAAGTTTACCGTTGTGTAGCTGTGTGATGCCGTGGCAAACTGCTAATCCTAAGCCCGCTCCAGATTGGCGGCGGGAACTGGAAGCGTCTACCTGGTGAAAGCACTGAAAGATCGCTTCCAGTTGGTCGGGGGGAATACCCGTGCCTTCGTCCTGCACGCTAATTTCAGCGTAGTTCTCTTTCAGAACTCCCCGCAGCCAAATTTGTCCGCCGGGAGAGGAGAACTTGATGGCGTTGTTTAGAAGGTAGGTGAGGACTTGAACCAGTCGCTCACGATCGACCTGAACGATAGCCTCTACTGGAGATACCTGCAAACTGACCTGGGCCTGCTGGGCGGAGGCTTCCAAAGATTGAGCAGCCTGGAGCATCAGGTCAGCTAGGTTGCAGGGGTGGCGCAGCAGGGCAAATGTGCCCGCCTCCAGGGTTTGCAGATCTAGCAGGTTTTGGGTCAGGGTGACGAGGCGATCGAGGTTGCTGGAGACGATCTGCAACATTCGCAGCCCGTGGGCGTTCAGTTCTCCCAGTTTGCCCGTTAGCAAAAGCTCGACTGCTCCCTGGAGGGAAGTCAATGGGGTACGAAATTCGTGACTGACGATCGCCAGAAATTCCTCTTTCATTTGCTCAACGCGGCGACGCTCACCCATGTCCCGCAGAATCAATGCCGTGCTGAGGACATTGCCCAGTCGATCGCGCACCAGAGAGATGGTCAGAAACACATCCACGAGGCTACCGTCTTTGCGCCGATGGGTCGCTTGGTGGTGGTCGATCGCACGGTTTTTCCACTGGTCGGCGCTCCAGAGGGACACCCAGCGATCAGGATGGATCAGCCGACTCAGAGCCTGGCCGATGGCTTCCTGCTCAGCGTAGCCGTAAAGCAATTCTGCACCTTGGTTCCAGGTCAGCACTCGGCCGCTGGAGTCAATGCTGATGATCGCTTCGGTGCAGGAGTGGACGATCGCCGCTAGATGAACTAAGTGTTCTGCTGGCTGGAGCGATCGCAGCACCTCTGCCTGCTGCTGTTCACGGGCAATAACTAGGGGCAAGCGTTGCAGCTGTCCCTTCAGGCAGTAATCTCGTGCACCCTGACGCATCCAGGCGATCGCGGTAGTTTCGTCGTCGGGGTTAGCGAGGACGATGACGGGGGTAGACTGAGAGAAGGGTAGCCAAGTCTGGTCTGGGCTGAAGTTGAATTGAGAATCCACAAGGACACAATCCCAGATCCGATCGTCCAGGGCTGTCCTCAGTGCCGCTTCAGTTTCCACTCGGCGGTGCTGGAAGCTATATCCTGTATCCCGTAGTAATTGCAGAACGAGAGCGGTGTCTGGCTCAGTGGTGGCGACCAGAATCCAAAGCAAGCTGGACATTGTTAAGCGTAGAGTTTTAGGCTAAATGTAAATTTATGTAAATTTATAAAGAGGCTGCTAGGTATAGCTGTAGACAAATAGCTTTTCAGACATCCTCCAAGTAAGGACTACAGAGAGTAGAACTAGGGGTATGTTTGAGAATATGTTTAACGGCTCCCTATTCCTGATGACAGCTAGTGCTTCTCCACGCCCTAGCATAGGGATGAAAGGTGGAAAACTCAGGGCAAGGAAGGATAAGCGCAAGGAAGACTAAGTTGTGTTGCCATCTGAGTTGAGGTGGGGCTGCAGAGAGCCTTGCCCTCAAACTTGCTTATCGCCT
>DATNQR010000532.1:0-3197 GCA_036703905.1 Thermosynechococcaceae cyanobacterium | reverse complement strand
AGACTAGACCAACCGAGAATTGGATTGAGAGGCGATCGCAACTCGTGTGACAATACTGCTAAAAACTCATCCTTAACTCGGTTTGCGGCTTCGGCTTCTTCCCGTGATGCTTCTGCTGCCAACCGTGCTTGCTGTTCTGCTTCGTATAATCGCGCATTCTCAACTGCGATCGATGCCATTTGCGCTAACTGCACGACTATGGCTTCATCCGCTTCTGTGAAATCACCTTCATATTTGTCTGAAAGCTGAATCAAGCCGATATTATGTCCGTCTCCTCCCACCAGAGGTGCTGCAAGCCAGCCCCGCATCGGAGGGTGGTTTTTTGCCTCGTTGCCAAAGCTTTGCCAACGGGGATGACTTTCAAGTTCGGCTTGTGTCATCCGCATTGACTGATTTAGGTGACATACACAGGCGTAAATTCCAGATCCATCTGGCTTTTCATCATAGCCTCGCCACTGGGCGTACTTATCCGATAGGTAAACAGCGTTAATTGCCTGTGCCCAGTTTTGATTAATGGTCATGCTGGCGACGCACTGGTGCGTACTAATAATTGATGCTGCCTGCTCGGTAATTACTTGCAGGACTTCTTGAACCGACAGGGCAGAATTGATTGCTAACGCTGCTGTTGTCAATCCCTGCAATTGGTTGGCATAATGTTGTTCGCGGGCCAGGAGTTGTTCGCGCTCGGCTTGGGTTTGTTTACGATTGGTGATGTCAATTATAAATTCCACCCCCTCTTCTTCATTGAGACGCTTGGCACAGAACAATGCCCACCAGCGTGAGCCGTCCTTGCGGATGTATTCCTTTTCGTAGGGAGTAGTGCTGCCAGTTGCTTTAAACTCTTCGATTGCTCTAAGGGAATGCGGCATCCACTCTGGTGGCGTCATTTTGTCCCACCGCACCAATCCTTGCTCAATATCCTCACGGCTGTAGCCGCTCATTTTGAGGAAAGCATCGTTGGTTTCGGTGATACTACCGTTGGTTTTGAAGAAAATCACACCGACTGTTTCGATGGCGATCGCTCGACGCAGACGTTCTTCGGATTCGCGCAAGGCTGCTTCAGCTTGCCTGCGAGCGGTGATATCACGAGATATGCATAACAACCGTTCGACTTGCCCATCGGCTCCTCTAATCGGACTAACTTTGTTATCCCACCACTTCGGCTCGCCTGTTTGAGTTGGAAGATAGCCTTGAAAAGTGCTGATTTTGCCTGCTTTTGCACAATCAATTGCGTTCAGTGCGGCTTGTTTATCGGCTCCTTGCCAGAACTCGACCCATGAACAACCGAGGAACGGTCTAACATTACTGATGTTGAGCGCCGCCTGTCCGCCTGGACTCATATACACGATCACCCCTGACAAATCCAATACTTTGATGCAGTCGTCGCTACTGTCAAGGATCTGCCGATTGAACTCCTGAGTTTGGTGCAACGCCGCTTCTGCTCGTTTGTGATCTGTAACGTCAATCAGTAACCCATCCCACACGTATCCTTCAGACGTTTGCACACCGCGGGAACTGCCTTGAATCCATTTGAGTTTACCCGATGGTGTGACGATCCGCCCTTCCCAACACCAGGGTAAGGAGTTCTCAACAGCGTGAGCAACGGACGTTTCAAATGACGGCAAATCCTCTGAATAAATTAATTTCACAAAGGAATTAGCATCCTGAAGAATTGTTTCTGGCTCCAATTCCAACAGTTCACGGGAGCCAGAATTCACAAAGGTAAACTGATGGGGGCTATCTGTGAGGGGCAAGTAGCGGTAGACCATACCTGGCACGTTTGCAACTAGTGCCTCGAACTGCGTTTGACTGTGATGGAGTGCTGCACGAGTCCCTTGCTCGTGGCGTACAGCTTCAAGAGCTGCCTGATGTGCCTGATGGATGCTGTGTAAGGCAGAGGCAGTAAAACCTGCCAAACTCGTCATCAGCCGATGATCCTCAGCATCAAACTGTCGCGCCTCATGGTGCGACAGAATCCAAAGAGTGCCTAATGATTGATTGTTTACACTTAGCGGAATTAGCAATCCCTCAACAATGGGAAACTGCGGATGGTGCAGATAGGTGAAATAGCGTTCAGGGTGGGCATACAGTTGCGGCTGCCTAGATTGAAGTGTGGTGCCACAGGGACTAAAATTACTTGGGGTGGTGGTTTGTTCTAAAAATTTTAATGCGCCTGCGATCGCTACCCAGCGAAATCTGGATTCACCATTAGAATCTGTTTCCAGTAAACTGACTCCGGCAGTATCGGCTCGACATAAATCAATGGCAATCTCGACCGGGGTTTTAAGCGTGGATTGCGGATCGTCGATGAGTTGTTGACCAAGCATGTGGAGCGCTCGGTTTTCAGCCGCTAAATCTGGCTCTCTCGCTGGACGACCAGCCAGTACCTCTGTAATCAAGACATCCGCTTCCGTGACTGCCGGAGTATTGTTTGAGGATAAACACATCATTATTAATTAATAATATATAGGTATATAGGCAACTCGCTGTGTTTAACTGAAATGAAAAGGCTCAAGTAGTTATTAGACTTATAACAAGCTCAATAATGCATCCAGCTAAAAGCAAATAAATTTAATATTTAATTAATATCTCATTTAAGCTGGCGGCTCTATCTTTTGAAATTTTTTAATTGCTTCGATATGGGCTTGATTTACCTTTAATATGCTCTTATTACTGTTTCTGAAAATACATCTGTTGAAGGATGTTCTGTTAGTCTCTACGCCAATTCTTGAAATTTCTGCGCGTGTTCGTGCATGGTTTCTCCATAGGCTTTGATACGCTCTTTTTCTTCCGGCTCGATTTGGTCATCTGTTTGTAAACTCTTATACCTCTTTGCTATGCTCAATTGATTTTTGAGGATGTTTTTGTGCTGTCTCTATAGCCTGCTTTGAAACTTCATGCATAATCTTAATTCCGACTATCGCCTTAAAAGAACTATCAAATAGAAGCTATCTCGCCTATCTGTAACAGTTCGTTAAAAAGTTACTAGTATAAAAATTTCAGGTTCTAATAACATTTTATATACTATTCAAAACCTCGCAAACTAGCTAAAGGCGGATGAGATTGGCGTTTAAACTAATCCTTCAGACTGCCGCGTAGGCGTAGCCACAATATGGTTCGGATAAGCTCTTGAGGCAGGGGAGGAAAGAGAGTTATTATTAAGCAATTTCTCTTCCCCTGCTTCTCTTCTCCCCCTG
>DATNQR010000531.1:0-4257 GCA_036703905.1 Thermosynechococcaceae cyanobacterium | reverse complement strand
ACAGGACAGGCTTTATTGTATCGGCAGTAGGAGAATCCCATGCTGCCGTGCGCCCTGTCGATCGAAGCGTTTGCAGAATACAGCCATAGCCTCACAGCTTAGAAAGGGGTGCAGGGGTTCCGCACCCCCACACCGCCTTCAAAGTTGACCTGAAGACCAAACTAAGTTCTGGACTGGGATTTGTTGAAGCTTCTGAGTTTAATTAAAACTCCCACTCTAGTTCTCCAGACCGAATCTTGTCCAGAATCAATCCACTGTAGAGTTCCAATTCTTCTGCTGTAATCTTGCCATCAGCCCAAGCTTGCGACTGAATGGCAGCCATTTCTTGCTGAGTCAGCTTGCCATCGGCGATCGCCCGCTCGATCACGGCCCTGAGCTTCTCTAAATCTTGAAGCTCTTCAGAACTAGGTCTTGGGCTGGCAGCGTCCGTCAAAGCAGTCCTCCATTGACTTTCTGCCGCAAGTCTATTGCGGTTCTTAACAATCTGTCAATTCTGTCAACAAAGTCTGTCGATACAGTTCATTCAGGCAGTAGAAGGGACTTGCCCGCTCCACAAAGTCGTCAACCCTAGCCAGCGAGTTCTTGCAGTAGAGTAGGAGTTGCGATCGGCAGAGGGCATAGCGCATGGTTAAGACATTGAAGGGATGGGTTCTGGCAGGATTGGCGCTGGTGGCGACGATCGCTCTAGCTTCCTGCAATCCA
The DNA here is from genome assembly GCA_036703905.1 of Thermosynechococcaceae cyanobacterium. Taxonomy (GTDB): domain Bacteria; phylum Cyanobacteriota; class Cyanobacteriia; order Leptolyngbyales; family Leptolyngbyaceae; genus DATNQR01. Next base: position 3,555 of record DATNQR010000531.1, on the reverse strand, counting down.
CGGGACTACCGCACCGAGGCAACTCAGGCTCCGCAACTGCTCAACAGCATCCTCAGTGATCCCAAAACCTTCAACTATGCCCTCAGCAACGAAAGCCCCAATGTCTTTACCCTGACTTCAGAAGGGCTGATTTCAGAGAACCCGTTGACGAGCGCGATCGATCCGGCGCTGGCGGAATCCTGGGAGATCTCACCGGACAAAAAGCGAATTGTGTTTACCCTGCGCGAAGGGCTGAAGTGGTCGGATGGACAACCTCTGACTGCTGATGATGTAGTGTTCAGCTATCGAGATATTTACCTGAACCCCAACATCCCTACAGATATTCAGGACGTGCTGAAGATTGGCAAGGACAAAAAACTGCCAGGGGTCAAGAAGCTGAGCGATCGCAAGATTGAATTCACCACGCCAGAGCCGTTTGCGCCCTTCCTGCGGAACACGGGCGGACTAGCGATTCTGCCGGCCCACGTTCTGCAAGAAACTGTGGACACTAAAGGCTCCGATGGCAACCCGCTCTTCTTCTCCACTTGGGGAACCGGAACCAACCCCAAAGAAATTGTCAGCAACGGCCCCTACGTGATTGAGAGCTACACCAGCAGCCAGCGCATCGTGTTTCGTCGCAATCCTTACTACTGGAAAAAGGACGCGCAGGGTCAACCTCTACCCAAGATCGATCGGGTGATCTGGAAAGTGGTTGAGAACCAGAACACTAATATGCTCAAGTTTCGCTCAGGCGATTTGGACATCATTGAGCCGATTCGGCCAGAAGATTATTCGCTGCTGAAACAGGAAGCCAAGCGGGGCAAGTTCACGATGTATGTTGGCGGGCCGCGTCCGATTACGACCTTCATGGCGTTCAACCAGAGCCAGGGCAAGCGGAACGGTCGATCGTTGGTCGACCCAATCAAGTCACGCTGGTTTAACTCTCTGGCTTTCCGGCAGGCGGTAGCATTTGCGATCGATCGCGAAAAGATGAACAACAACATCTTTCGCGGACTGGGAGAACTGGTCTACTCCACCGTGATTCCCCAAAGCCCTTACTATCTCTCGCCGCAGCAAGGGCTAAAGGCGTACCTCTACGATCTGAAGCGATCAAAGGAACTACTGCTGGGTGCAGGCTTCAAGTATGACGGGCAAGGCCAGTTGCTTGACTCCGACGGCAACCGAGTTCGGTTCACCTTGATGACCAACGCAGGCAACACGGTGCGGGAAGCAATGATCAGCCAGATCAAGCAAGACCTGGCCAAGATTGGGATTCAAGTGGATCTGAATCCGAGCAACTGGAACTCAATGCTGGACAAGCTGGACAACACCCTCGACTGGGACGCTTGCCTGATGGCGTTTGGCGGTGGACTGGAGCCTTACAGTGGAATTAACGTCTGGTCAACGGAAGGCTCGTCCCATAACTTCAACCAGCCACAGCTTCCTGGCAAACCCCCGATCGAAGGTCGCGTAGTGCAGGACTGGGAAGCCGAGATCAGCCGCCTCTACACAGAGAGCGCTCAAGAACTCGACGACAATAAGCGCAAAGTGCTGTATCACCAGATTCAGAAAACGGCGGCTGAGAATGTGCCCTGGATTACGCTGGTGAACGCACGACTGATGGCTGTGGGGCGCGATCGTATTGACACTATTCAGTATCCCAAGCTGGGAGAAGCGCTGTGGAACATTGCCGACCTGAAAGTGAGAGATTGATTCTATTCAACATTCCGCCTGCCCGCCGTAAGCTATCGGTCAAACTCAACCGACCACTTCTGTAGGATCGATGTGCCTACGGTCAGTGTGCCTTGAACGATCAGATCGACATGATTAGCCCAGCGTTAAGGTTGCTGCTTTCAGCGCAAAGATTCTCTCCACCACAGCCTCAACAATCTTGTCGGGAGTTGAAGCGCCAGAGGTAATACCGATCGTCACTTTGCCTCTGGGCAGCCAGCCCTCAGTCACTTCTAGATCACGGTTCAAGGGCTTGTGCTCAATGCGATCGCCGGACAGGAGCCGCTCGGCGCTGTCGATATGGTACGAGGGAATGCTGCGATCGATGGCAATTTCCTGCAAGTGCGTGGTGTTGGAGGAGTTGTAGCCGCCGATCACCACCATCAGATCCAGCTTTTCCTCCACCAGATCCAGCATGGCATCCTGGCGTTCCTGGGTGGCATCGCAAATAGTGTTGAAGCTGAGGAAGTGTTGGTTCAGCTCTAGGGGGCCATATTTTCTCAGCATCGTGTGTTCAAACAGCTTGCCGATCGCCTCGGTTTCGCCCTTCAGCATCGTGGTTTGATTGGCCACACCAACCCGATCCAGATCGCGATCTGGATCGAAGCCCTCAGAGTAAGCATGCTGGAACTTGGTCAGGAACTCGTCGCGATCGCCGCCGTTGAGAATGTAGTTGACTACATACTCGGCCTGTTGCAGATTCAGCACAACCAAATAAATCCCCGCGAAGGAACTGGTGGCGATCGTTTCTTCGTGGTTATATTTGCCGTGGATGATCGAAGTGTAATTGCTGCGCTTGTGCTTCTCGACGCTGTTCCAGACTTTAGAAACCCAGGGACAAGTCGTGTCAACGATCGTGCAGCCGCGATCGTTGAGCAACTGCATTTCCTGAACGCTGGCCCCAAAAGCGGGCAGAATCACCACATCGCCTCGATCCACACCAGAGAAATCCTTCTGTCCGTCAGTCACGGTGATGAAGTTCACCTCCATTTCCCGCAGACGCTGGTTTACTGAGGGATTGTGGATGATCTCGTTTGTGATCCACAGCCGCTCAGTGGGGAAGTGCTGCCGAGTCTCATAGGCCATAGCCACCGCCCGTTCCACACCCCAGCAGAACCCAAAAGACTCCGCCAGCCGAATTGTGACCTCACCCCGTTGCAACCGAAAGCCGCTATCCCGTAACTGCTGCACCAAAGCACTCTGGTATTCCGATCGAAGCTGCCCAGAGACTTCGACCTCGTGCCCAAAACCCTTGCGGTGGTAGTTTTCGGAGTGGTTTAGCGATCGCTTAAACGCCTTGGTATCCATGTCTGATGTCTATGCGGGGAGTTGGACATATCGATTGATCCATCATAAAGCGCTTAGGTGACTGGCTTTTAGAGGACGTTCAACTCTTTCCCTGGTAAAGGCCCTTGCAGGAGGCCGACTGAAAGCACGATCGCTTCCCTCAAGCCGCCAATTTAAGCCACTGCTAATTCAAGCCACTAGCCAACCTAAGCCACTAAAGGACGGCACAGCTCGTTCTGGAGGACAAGCTCTTGGTCAGCGGCTTCTTGGATTGCCTGCTGCATAATCTGGCGCACCTCCTTGCCCTGCCCCAACTGGGCTAACCAGCGCTGAGCCTGGTTGCCTTCCCGCAGGAGTTTCTTGAGAGGCAGCAGAAAACAGCTAAATCCCTGCTGCTTAGCGGTGGGCCACACTTCTTGGTAGATCTGCTCAATCCATTCCCGCGCTTGAATTGGCTGACCGTCTCGCCAATGCAGCAGTTCCGCATCCAGACTCGATCGAGCGGCGGCGGCCTCGTTTTGCTCGGTTATCAAAACCAACTCATGGGCGCGGGTAGCG
>DATNQR010000530.1:0-2529 GCA_036703905.1 Thermosynechococcaceae cyanobacterium | reverse complement strand
GGATAAGCGCAAGGAAGACTAGGTTGTGTTGCCATCTGAGTTGAGGTGGGGGTGCAGAGAGCCTTACCCTCAAACTCCCTTATCGCCTTCATCTCGAAAAGCGAACAGAACCTAGGTGTAAGGAAAATCTTTTTCGGGCGTGGGGCGGCGCGATCGACTGCGGTTGAGACGGTTCAGCACTCGCAGAGCTAACTCAGTGGTCAGGTTGGCTTTAGCGATAAAGTCATCGGCTCCGGCTGCGTATCCCTGCTGACGAGTGGCGCTATCCTGCTGATCCGTTAGCAGCACCACGGGTAGCCAGTGCCAGCGAAAATCCTGCCGCACCGATCGACATAGCTCCAGCCCGTTCGCTTGGGGCAAATTCACATCCAGGATCAGCAGATCGGGCTGAACGGTCTTCAAAGTCTGCCAAAACTGCCCGGAACCCTCCAGCCCAACCAGTTCAATTCTGTGGGGTTGCAGTACTGCCGCGATGCCTAGCAAGATCTGGGGGTCGTCGTCCACCGCTAAAACTTTGAGATGCTGGGATTGTGGGTGCAGCAGAAGTTGGACAGCCGCGATCGCTTCTTGGGCTGAAACGGGTTTTCGCAGAAATAGCTGTCCGCCCACCGCAGTTGCCCTGCGCCGCTCCTCTAAATCATCACGCTCTGACAGCACCAAGATCGGGAGCTGGGGCTGGCCAGCCCTCGACTTTGCCCACAGTGATTGCTCCGTTGGGTCATGTACCAGGGATAGATTCAACAGCACTGCCGCCGGGGATAGCTGCAACTGTATCTCAGAGCTAGACAGGGACACCGCAGGAACAACCCGTAGCCCGCAGTTCGCAGCTTCGGCCTCGATTGTTTGAATAAAGGCAGCATCGGAGTCGATCACCAGCAATGTGGCACAAGCGGCTTCCCCTGGTAAAGGCAGTGTGAGGCTGTGCGCGATCGCCGTCACCCAAGGCTGCAACTGCTGGGCCAGGCTGACCTGAGCAGATTTGAGCGGTCGATCGTTAGTCTCCAGTATCTCCTCAATTTTCCGGGCCAACTGAGAGGCCGTATCGAACCCGAACATTCCTAGAGAACCGGACAGCTTGTGGGCGCTCTGGCAAGCTGCTTGATGCTGCGCTGCATCCAGGGTTGTGGCTTGCAGAGCGGCGATCGTTTGCTCCAAAATTGCCACTCGTTCAAAGCACAGTCCTCTCGTCTGCTCCCAAACGCGGTGCAGCGTTGCTTGAATCGTCTGGGGCGGCTGAGGCGGCCTAGGAGGCACTTGCACCGCCGCGACTGCTCCATAGGCCGGATTGATGCGATAGCCCTGACCGTAGAGCGTTTCGACCAGATCTACTGCGCCTGCCTTGCTCAGCTTGCGCCGCAGACTTTTGATGTGAGACTTCACAGTATCCTCGACGGGCGGATCTTCTCCATAAGACCAGAGGCGATCGACAATATCGCCCCGGCTAAACACTTGCTGCTGGCTGTGGAGAAACAGTTCCAGCAGCAGGTACTCCTTGCGGCTCAGGTGCAGCGCTTGTCCCTCGCAAGTGACTTCGCGGGCGCTGGGATCGAGGCGCAGGTTGCCGCAGGTCAGCACTGCCGAAGGAGCGGTAGTTCCCCGTCGCAGCAGCGCTCGAACCCGAGCCACCAATTCTGCGGGATGAAACGGCTTCACCATATAGTCATCCGCGCCACTGTCCAGCCCGGCCAGCTTGTCGGCAGGGGTCTTGCGGGCCGTTAGCAACATGACCAGCACCGCACTCCGCCGCGATCGCAACCGTTGACAGAAACTAATGCCGTCGAGTTTAGGCAGCATCACATCCAGCAGCACCAAGTTGTAGACGTAGGTTTCCACCAGTTGCCAGCCCGCTTCGCCATCCATAGCTACGTCCACCACGTAGTTCTGCTCAGACAGGGTTGCCGTCAAAATCTGGATAATGCTCTCGTCGTCTTCAACTAACAAAATCCTCATTGTGCTAGATGACTCGGTACTGCTCCTCTGTCTTAGCACGATCCACTTCGTTGCTTCAGCTGCCTAAATGCAGGCAGAATCAATCTAGGCCTTCAATTCAGGAAAGTGCTGTGCTTGCAGATCTGACAAACTATCCCTACGCCTCTGGTCGGCGGGTGGTGCTGGGCAACCGGGGAGCCGTGGCTACGAGTCAACCCCTGGCCAGTCTGGCGGGGATGGAGATGCTGTGGGCCGGGGGAAACGCGATCGATGCGGCCGTGGCAATGGCGATCGCCCTAACCGTAGTAGAGCCAACCTCCAACGGCATTGGCTCGGATGCCTTTGCCCTCGTGTGGGATGGCAAACTCCACGGGCTAAACGCTTCTGGCAAAAGCTCTCAACAGCACACCCTCGATCACTTTGCCGGCCTCGATCGTGTGCCGCCTTGGGGCTGGCTGGGGGTAACGGTTCCGGGGGCAGTGTCGGCATGGCACACTCTCTGGCAGCGCTGGGGCAAGCTGCCGTTTGAGCAACTGTTTGCCCCAGCGATTCGCTACGCTGAGTCGGGCTACCCCGTTTCTCCAGTCACGGCCCGCGCCT
>DATNQR010000529.1:0-3798 GCA_036703905.1 Thermosynechococcaceae cyanobacterium | reverse complement strand
CCACTCTGCAAGATGCCACTCGATTTGGTTATGGGGGCGTGGCCTACTGGTCGGGCACGACGACCCTGACTCGACAGATTTGCCTAGAGGGGGCCGAACTGCACCGATCGCTTTCCGAGGAATTAGAATCCAGCACGGAGTTTCGAGAAATTGATCTAGTGCTGCCGATCGCCCTCGATGCTGATCCTGTAGCTGTGGCTGGATCCTATGAAAACTTTGCCATGCCGCCTCGACTGGTGAGCGTGGAGACAGCCCAAGAATTGGAGCCGTTGCTGAATCCTGACGCGATCGCCGGGGCCCTAACGGTGAAGCACGGTCACATCAATCCTCAAGCCACGGCTCAGGCCTACATCAACGCCTTCCAGCGCTTGGGCGGCACTGTGAAAACTGGCGAGTCTGTCACCTTGAAGCGGGACGCAGAGGCGCGAGTCGCGGGCGTAGACTGGGGCAGTGAGACTTTAGTGAGCGCCAATGTAGCCGTGTGCGCGGGGGCGCTAAGTCGATCGCTGCTGAAGGCGGCGGGCATTCCAGTCCGGCTCTACTTCACCCATGCAGAACTGATCGAAACGCCCCCCGTGGAAGTGACGCTGCGATCGCTGGTCATGCCTGCCGTTACCCAACGCTTTGCCTTGGAAGCTGAGGCTAGTCGCGCCGAGATTGATGCTCTTTGGGATGAACCCGGACATCAACCTACGCCCCTGATTCTGGATGCTGGGGCGGTTCAGTTCCTGGATGGTCGTTTGCGAGTTGGTCAGATCAGCCGTACCCTAACCGATCCGCAAGCAACGATCGACGCAGCGGACAGCGAGGCGGCTCTGCGTACCGAAGTGGGCAAGATTCTTCCGTCCCTACAAGACCTTCCGGGAACCTGGCATCGCTGCTTGGTAGGCTTCAGCCACGATCGACTGCCTCTAATCGGCCCTATCTCTGCGGCAGCAAACGTTCATGTGTTCTCTGGGTTCAGCAACCCGTTGGCGATCGTGCCACCTTTGGCCCGTCGCTATGCAGCCCACCTGGCTGGTCAACCCGACAAATTGCTGGAGCAGCTATCCCCAGAGCGATCGACTAAAGAGTAGAAAAGAGCAGAACTAACGAAAAGCAAAACTGCTGAATCAGCCATCTAGTAAATTAGCCGTTTAGACCAGCCGCCACTAGGTCATAGCTCCTTGAATTCGTACACAACCACGCCCGACTCCGGGTCATTGGCAATGTCAACATAGCCCGTTCTAACCATTTCCTTCAGCACCGACTCCACCTCTGCAAATCCCGCTCCCGTCCCAATCACGCCCTGCGTCACCGAAAGTCTACCATTGCGATCGACCGCCGCCTTGAGCAACTCCACCATGAGTTGTTGACGCGCAGTTGAAATGGGAGCTTGCTGGAGGACTTCCTGCACCTGGGCCTGGACGATCGGCACACCTCCCGCCGACAGACCATAGCGCTCTTCGTAACGCAGATTGTGTTCCTTCACCATGTTGGGAATCAGCAACAGGTCAATGAGTTGCCCAACGCCAAACAGCCCAAAGGTGCAAAGCCACAAGAGGCCCGTCAGAACCTTGCCGTTGTAGAGGCGATGCAAGCCGTGGACTTGCAGCAGCATTCCTAGCCAGAGGATGTAAGCAGTGCCAACTTTGTTCATAGCGAATTGTGTGCGGAGGCTGCGAGTGTTTCCATAATAGCAATTGCATCTTCTGAAGGAAGTTTCGGCAGCAGAGAGTTGATATTTTCTAGAAGAACGTTAAAAACGCTTTCAGAACCTTAGCCTCTGAAGTTCTCACCCCCGCTAAGATGCCCGGAATCCAGAGTTCATAATCATCCAGAAATCAGCTTAGAACTGCTCTACACCTTTGCGAATCGTCCCTATGCCCTATCCCACTCCTCCCTGGTTCCTGCAAGGTCACGCACTCTTGGCGCTACACCTTGTCGAGGTTTCCCGTGTTCGTCAACTTGTGCCTCCAGAGTTCAACGTCATTTCGGTGCTGCCTGGCAAAACTCTAGGCGGCGTTTATTTTTCTCGCTATGAGCCGGGATCGGTGTTGCAGTACAGCGAGTTGATCGTTGCCCCTGCCCTAGTGAGCTATGGAGGCAAAATCGGCTCCTGGGTGACACACATCTACGTGGATAATGCAGATTCGGTGGCGGGCGGACGGGAGATCTGGCATCTGCCAAAGGAACTGGCTGATTTCACCTGGGAAGCGGGGCAACGATCGCGCCTCAGTGTGCGGCAGCAAGGAAAACTTCTGTGCGCGTTGGACTATGGCAACCCGTGGGCGCTCTGGTCACCGCCGATCTCAGCGGGTAGCTTCAGTGCCAGTGATACTCATTTGCTCTGGTTTAAAGCGCAGGCAGAACTGCGGCCAGGTTGGGTACAGGCTGAATTAGAAGTGCCAGAGGCGAGTCCTTTTGCGCCGCTCCATTTACAGCAACCCTGGCTAACCTTGGCGGCTCAGGATCTACGCTTGACCATAGATGGGCCAGGAGTTGTGGGAGTGCGCTCATCTACTCCTGTAGAAGTGAAGAATACCGGAAACTAGCGCGAAGTGAACCAGCGCGAGGTGGGGCAGGACATTGTGAGCATTTCAAGGAGGTGCGGAGGGGCCCTGGCCCCCTACCTCAAATCGACAGGTCACTGCTATAAGGATAGAGACCTCCAGAGATAGCTAATTTCAACGATCGGTCGGTTCATTATTTTGTTCATCTTCCAGTTCATTCCAGCCTTCAATATCAACCTAGTGAATTGGATTTAATCAGGATTCAGTTAATTCTGCTGAGGACGCTAAGACAGTTTCGACTTCAACTTCGGTGATTCAACGCTGGTAGGATCGGTGTCAGTATTCCATCTTAATAAGCATCAGGTTTCTATCAGTCTCAGGCATCTACTCAATCATGCGTCAACTTACGATCGGGGTTTCTCTAATAGCAACTATCTTTTGCTCCTTTGCTACCACAGAGTCAGACAGAGACGGCGTTCCAGGAAGACGAGAAGGCGGAGGCACACGCTGGGGACATCAACCCATTACCCAAACAGTCCCGGTGCAGCACTCATTCAGTTTCCACTCCAACTTAGGTACAGCGTTTGGCTTTGCCTCAAGGGTTGAGATTGAGGACACAATGTGAGGATGCAGAACGGTTAGCTGCTCACGGGTACAGCAGCTCTACTAGCCTTATAACCACTAGGCTTACAACTACTAGGCTCATAAAGTTGGCTTTCAAGACCCCTAGCATTTCAACGCTAGGGGTCTTGAGTTTGCAACCGACACAGAACTGCATTACCAGGTGACTCGATCGCGCAGCTTGTCTAGCAGCTTTGCCCCCATGCCGGGGACACGATCGAGATCCTCTAGCGACGTGAAAGGTTTTTGCTGTCGGGCAGCGATAATGCGCTGGGCGAGTTTTGCCCCCACTCCCGGTAGCGTCTCCAGATCAGCCTGGGTAGCAGTGTTCAGGTTAACCCGCTCCTGTGGGCGATCAGGTTCTGGTCGGCGAGGGGGAACTTGCTGCACAGGTTTGCTGGCAGACTGGGGACGATCGCTGGGCTGCGGCTTGGGGGCGGGGAGAGGGGGCCGCGCTTGAATTTGCGGACACTGCTGCTTCTGAGCAGCGGCTTTCTTCTGGATGGCGGGTGGAATGCCCAAAATAGCATCGGTGTAAAGGCGGTCGAACTCGCGGTGATAGTGGGCAGCTATGACCGGACTATGGAGTACCAGCACGGTTTCGTCGTTACCGTTGTTGGCTGCGTCTGTCCAATTGTGGGAGCCTGTGATCACAATTTTGCGATCGACAATGCCGAACTTGTGG
>DATNQR010000528.1:0-2929 GCA_036703905.1 Thermosynechococcaceae cyanobacterium | reverse complement strand
ATTCTTGCAGGAAGTTTCTGCTTTGAAGCAAGCGATTCGCACGAAGGGTCAAGCAGCCATCACAGAGGCGATTTCGACGGCAGAGCAAGCTTCGTCTGAACCTACTAGCACCCGTCGCCGCCCAGACAGCAGCATGGATATGTTCCGCAACATGGCAAAAGACATCAACAAGAAGTAGCGGGGCGCTATTCGGAAAGACAACCCTCGATCGCCATCTTGAAGGAAAGCAAGTGGCAATAAATCACCCCTCCCTATTCGAGAGGTGAGGCTTAACTGTTGTGTGGGAAAGGCGTGATCATCTCCTCTCTCATAGGATGAGTAGAAATTTTATACCCGTAGACAGACAGTTAGGACATTGGGCTTCCACACCCAATGTCCTAACTGTCTTCCTTCCCTACAAGGAAAAGGCGGGAGGTGAAGTTATTCCTTCCTTGAATCAGCAGCGTCGCGGAAAGAGACAGAGAATAATGTAATATTTTGTAAAGAACATTAGAAAAATCCTATGAAAACCAATCTCGGATTCGGGGAGGTTAAGCCTCAGCCTAAGTCTCAACGATCGGCAGAACGAGCCAAGGCGGGTCAGCAGCTTGAGAGTCTGAGGGCTGACGGTGTGCCAGAATTTGAGGTTTACATTCGTATCAAAGACAAAAAGCCCTGGTTTCCTGTAGGCGCGATCGCCGTCAAGCGCTCCAGCCAAATTAATCAAGCGATCTTTGCTAACCAGGAAGAGTTGCTCCAGGGGGCGTTCCGTCTATTTCCGGTGCTGCGGAAGAACCAGACTCAGTTGGAGTATGGCTATCGCTGCAAGGAGTTCAAAGACGAGCCGATTCAGCTTGCTGTCCAGCCACAAGCCGGTGTGGTAGGGACAGCAAAGAGTATCCAGTCTGTTGTGGGTCAACTGGGCGATCGCATTGCCACGCTGTTCAAGCGCTAGTTCTGTCGCTGCGCGCCGCTTGACTGCGTGCGTCAGGTTTTGATGAACGATAAAATTACTGATATGGCTATTCCGAAAAAAGGTTCGCGCTCCATTGTTGTTGATGGTGTAACTTAGTGTTGGCGGGTTCGCAGAAAGCCCACTTACAGCCAGCGTTACAGTGTGTGGAACGGTGGGGTTGGTGTTCTCATATTCTCGGTTCAACACGGAGAAACTCCGGGAAGTGTTCTCGTAGTTCACTTGCCACACGCACACCCCGGCATCAATGCTGGTTCGCCGGTTGTTTCAGTCGTGCCTTCACAAGTGGCTCAATTTGTAACTCAGGCTTTAGCTTCCGGCTGGAAAGTGACGGAAGCCGGCAGTCCGTTTCATGTAAATGGAATGTGACCAACAGCGACAGAACAAGGCGCTGCACCCGACCGCCTACAGCTTACGCTTTGGTCGCAAGGTTCCGTCACTCCGGCTTCCGGCGGCGGGTGAGCTTAGTCGTTAGGACACTGAGAAGTTCACCCATTTTGAGGACTGAGGCGAGGCGAGGTTGAGCAAATAGGTATAGCTGGGTTTTAGCAAGGAAGCTATTATTTAACAAATAGCGCTGATATCCAGCGCTTTCCCGCTCTGCCAAATTTTTCAAGTCGTCCCAGAGCAGTCTATATATTTTGTCGCTCCCCTTATATTTGCTCACTGCTACTGATGTCAGTCCTTTACTAGGAGAAGTTTGGATTGATATCATCGTGCTAGTGCTGCTGCTGCTTTGCTCGGCCTTCTTTTCTGGTGCAGAAACTGCCCTTACTGCCCTCGATAATCTCAAACTCAAGGCGCTGATCAAAGAGCAAGGCGATCCCAAGCGTGTCTTTGTCCTAGTTCTCAACCAGCGTCGGCGCTTCACCACAACCCTGCTGGTGGGCAGCACCCTAGTCAACAGCTTTTCAGCCATCTTGACCAGCAATTTGTTTACTCTCTGGCTGGGTGGTCAGGCGATCGGGGCTGCCACTCTCGTTATTACCTTTCTCACTCTCACCTTTGGCGAGATTGTACCCAGGTCTTTGGCTATCAACAATGTGATGCCTGTCTTCGCTTTGGTGGTTCGTCCGATCTACTGGTTGTCTAGAATCCTCTCTTTCTTCGGAATCACCTGGCTTTTTGAAACCATCACTCAGCAAGCGATTCGGATATTCCAAGGCGATGTAGAGCAACAGGGAGAGTCGGTTCAAGACCTGAAGCTAATGATTGAGATTCTGGGCGGCAAGGGACACCTCGACCTGGATAAGCATCAACTGCTGAACAAAGCACTGATGCTAGACAAACTCAGCGCTAAGAATGTCGTCAAGCCCCGCATTGAAATGCGAACGATTTCCCGTGAGGCCAGCTTGCAGGAATTGATCGCTTTATGCCTGACCACGGGCTATTCGCGCATTCCAGTTCAAGAAGAATCCAAAGATGAAATTGTCGGGATTGTGCATCTGAAGCGGGCCCTGCAACAGCTACACACCTTGGAGAAAGAGGGCTACAGCAACGGCTCGGTGATGGAGGCGATCGATCCGCCCGTCTATGTGCCCGACACTAAGCGTGTTACTGATTTACTGAAGGAAATGCTGCAAAGCCGCTCCCACTTGGCGATCGTTGTGGATGAATATGGTGGCACGGTCGGGTTGGTGACGCTGGAAGATATTCTGGAAGAACTGGTTGGAGAGATTTACGACGAGAGCGATTTTCCCCGCCGCACCACCCACGCTAAAAGCGCCGCAAACGGCAAAGAATCCAGAAACAAGCGCGTCCGTCACCTCCCGCTTTAAACGTCTACCTCTGCGGATTACTATCCTGGATCTACCTACGTTGCCTCTCCATGACACTTCGCCCCCACAGCCCCGCCTCAGAATCTGCCCTCCAGCGTCTTCGCACCTTGACTCATGTGCTGGACAAGTCCATTTCCATTCCGGGCACTCGCCATCGCATTGGCATTGACCCACTTTTGGGGCTGTTGCCGGGTGGGGG
>DATNQR010000527.1:0-13368 GCA_036703905.1 Thermosynechococcaceae cyanobacterium | reverse complement strand
TGAGTGTAGGCGTGCCCAGCACCGACGATCGGCAGGGCAAACAGCTTCGGTGGCTGGGGTTGTTGCTGGAGCGCTTGCAGAATCTGCACGGCGATCGCGTCTTCTCCGTGACCATTGCTGAGGCACAAGAGACGGGTGGGGCGATCGGGCAATTGAGGCGGCAGCAAAATCACACTCCCAAAGATTCAGACTCCGAAGTTTAGAGTAAACTCACTGAAACAGTCTAGCCCTGCCCTTCATCAGACCTAATGACGCTCCCTCCTAGAGGGTGACTGAAGAGCGTGATGTTACAACTTGAACCATCCAGCACGGGTAGCCAGTTTTCTGGCTTCTGAGGCATCCTCTCAGCGCACCTGTCAAGTGGAGCGATCGGCTCACTTCTAACTGCCTCATCTTTGCTAACCTGATAAATAGACTCAAAAGTGTTCTTAACTGCATTTGGTCCAAGCTTAGTACGTCCGCTTATTGCTTTACGCTCCCATTAAACCTCTCACGATATGGATGCTTATGGATATGCTAGAACTCAACAACATAGAGGCCTCAGTTCAAGATCTGCTGTCTGCTGCCAAGACCGAACTGGAAGAGCGGCGATTGCAGCAGCAGCGAGAGGAACAACTTCAGAAGGCGATCGTCGAAATTCAGCAACGACTCACCCCTTTACTAGAGAAAGTCGAAGCTGCTCTGGCAGCTCTCCAAACAGGAGGCTGTACTGACAGTATCAATTACAAGAAATTAGAAGAGCAAGCAGCTGAGCTGCGCCAAAATTTGGAAGACGCGCCTTTGTTGGCCACTCTGAGTGTAGACAGACAAATCATTCTGAATGAAGAGCGGCTGTTGGATGAGCGGCAGGTAGAGGAGGCAAAAGCTTGGCGGCTGCAACTAAAGTCCGATTTGCTGGAGATGATTTCGGAACAGGAAGATTTTTTTAGCGCTACCGATGCTTCGATCGCCCTGCGCGGCTATGTCAATGACCTGCGAGCGATCGGTGCGCTCGAAGAAGTAGTGGATGCACTGATCGAACAAATCAATGCCATGAGCGAGGAAGGCCCGGTTGCCCGCCTGCGGGGCAGCTATGAGCAAACCCTTACCTTCATCTACAACAAGGCGATGGAGAATCGGGCGCGGGTGGATCGGCCCTACAATGTGCAGCCCCGCATCCGCCACCGCACTTCAGAAAAACGCCCCAGTTCCTACACTGAACTCTCCGGCAAAGTAGTAGTGTTTGGGGGCCACGATCGTCTAGAAACTGCTGTCCGCAACCGCCTGCGGGATGCCGATGTCACTCTAGTTTGGTGTACCGCTCAGGCGGGGCCGCAGATTGCCGAGCAGGCTGAAGCCCACGTTGCCAGCGCTGATCTCGTTCTGGTGGTGACAGGCTACACCAGCCACAAGCTAACTGAGAAAGCGCTTCAGGCAGTCCAGCGAGCGGGCAAAAGCGCTGAGATGGTCAACACCACAGGCATGATTCGGCTACTGGAGGCGATCGAGTACGGCTTGAAGACTCGTCGCTTTGCCCAGCAACTCAACAAGCCCTTCTCCAAATCTGCTTAGCCTGAAGCTTGCCTAGGTTCTGTTAACTTTTGGGGTACGTTGACTTCTAAGCAAGACAAAGGCAGTAAGGGAGTTTGAGGGCTTTTCTCTCAGCAGGGAGCGTTGCCCTCTGCCCCTACTTCAATCCAGAATGTCAACACAGCTGACACTCACCTAGACGAACAGCCTGTTTTTGAGGCAACAGAACCCCTGATCAACGTTAACATTCGCGATCGAGTTGACTTATTGAGATGGAGTGGGACGTGGTTGGTTGCCTCAGCTTCAAGCAGGAAGTAGGCAAATGGTCGCGGTTGCGTCCCGGCGAACTTGGCCCAACTTGAGTGCAAGAAGCTCTCTGCCTTGCGTTCCACTGCATTTTTGTACTGAAGGACTGCTACAAGGGTGAGCAGCGATCGATCCTTACTTAACCCAGCGACTCCATGTAGTCCCGCACACGATTGCGGCGCTTGGGTTGGCGGAGCTTTTGCAGCGCCTTGGCCTCAATTTGTCTCACCCGTTCCCGTGATAGCTCTAGGGCCCGCCCGATCTCTGCCAGAGAGTAGGGGTGACCGTCGCCCAGCCCATAACGCATCTGAATCACATCTCGTTCACGGCTGGTCAGGTCGGCCAGAAGATGCTGCAAGTCCCGTCGCAGAGCTTCGCGCATCATGGTGTCTTCAGGGGAAATGTCGTCGGTTTCCAGCAGGTCGCCCAGTTCGGTGTCCTTCTCTTTGCCAACTTTGGTTTCCAGAGACACCGATCGGGGCACTCGCAGCAGCACTTCCCGCACTTGGGGCGCGGTCATCTCTAGTTCCTGAGCCACATCCTCTAGGGTGGCGGTGCGACCTTTTTCCTGGGAGATTTTGCGTTGGGCTTTCTTAATTTTGTTGAGCTTTTCGGTGATGTGGACAGGCAGACGAATGGTACGGCTCTGGGTGGCGATCGCCCTAGTGATGCCTTGACGAATCCACCAGTAGGCGTAGGTGCTGAAGCGATAGCCTTTGGTGGGGTCGAACTTCTCAACCGCCCGCTCCAGACCCAACGTGCCTTCCTGAATCAAGTCCAGCAGTTCCAGACCGCGATTCTGGTATTTCTTAGCTACCGAAACCACTAGGCGCAGGTTCGCCTTGATCATGTGCTCTTTGGCACGAACGCCCTCGGACTGAATGCGATCGAGTTCTTCAACCGAGATTTCCATCAGCGCCGCCCATTCGCGCTTGCCGCTGCTCAGGATTGGTTTCAGGTCTGCCAGGGAGACTCCCGCTTCCACAGCCCACCGCTCCAAAGAAGGACGATGCCCCAGATGGGAGGCAAGGCGATCGTGGGACTCAAGCACCTGCACATAGCGCTGCATCGAACCCAAGTCTTGGAGGGCGGCAGCATTTCGTTGTTCTAGAAACCGCATATGTCGCTGCACACGCTGGGCTTCTGAAACTTCTTCATCGCGGCCCAACAAGCGCACCCGACCAATTTCCTGGAGGTAGAGGCGAACCAGATCCGTCGTGCGGCGATTTCCGATCGATGGCGCTGCGTCGGAATACTCTAGGGACATCAGGTCGCCTTCCATCGGCTCATCGAAGGAGACTTCTAGCGGAAAGCTCTGAGCAAAGGGAGGCTCATCATGTTCTGCTTCAGCGTAAAAAGAGGATGCTGGCATAGGACGCGTCTCAGTGACTCCAGGTGAAAATGGGCTTCGCTTAACTGCTACCTACCAGAGTGTTCCCGTTCGCTAGGACTAAGAAACAATCCTGAGAGTTCCGCCAAGTTCTCCGAAAAGTTGTGGTGGGAAAATTAGCAGGATGAACTCAGTAGATTCGACAGGGGGCAGGCGTTGAAATTGGCAAATGGTATAGAGCTCCAGTCCGTTTGACCGAGCCACCTAAATCAAGTGCCAGGATATCCTTCATCACTTGTAGAACAATTTCCTGACGGTTTTCGATCGAGCCTGTCAGCTTCATCAAGGCTTTGAAAGTCTGACCCGTTTAGTTAAGAAACACTAAGAGTGCCGGATTGAAGAGGCAGCGTTAGCCAGAACTCCGCTCCAGCCCCGCCTTGTGTGGAAAGTCCAATCTGGCCGCCATGAGCAACAACGATCTGACGGCAGCGATGCAGTCCCAATCCGATACCAGTTCGATGGGGATTATCCAGCGCACGGACGTAGAGTTGAAACAAGCGATCGCGCTGCCCCGGCGTGATGCCTATGCCGTTGTCAGCGATTGTGCAGCGCAGCATCGGAACACTAGAGGTGGATGCTGGCACCACCGAAGCCCGCAGGACAATTGTGATCCTCTGAGGGTTGTGTTGTGCAGCGTTGGAGATCAGGTTGGCGAACACCTGTTGCAGTTGAGCAGGATCAGCCAGGACTGCGGGGAGATCGGCAGGAATTTCGTGCTGGACGATCGTTTGATTGCGGCTCAGAAGCGGCTCCAGGTCTATCAGGGTCGATCGCACTAACTCGTGCAAGAATACCGGTTCTTGGAGCAGCGAACTTTCTCCTACTGCTGGGATATGGTTTTCCAGGAGGGAAGTGAGGAGATCGAGCTGGTGATTGCTGCTGCGGATCATGCACTCCAGCATGGCGCGAGGCACGACGATCGATTCTTCCGGTTTGCTGAGGAGTTTATTCAGCACCATCAGCATTCCCTGGAGCGGCGTTCGCAAGTCGTGGGCCACAGCATGGAGCAGCAATCCTTTCACCTGATTCAGATGCTGAAGCTCGTGCATTCGCTGGTGCAGTTCGGCGGTGCGCTGTTCCACTTGAGCTTCCAGATGGGCCGCCAGTTCCCGCACCTGTTGATAGAGTTGGCCCTGCTGGATAGCGATCTCTACCTGGGTTGCCAGTTGCTCCAGCAGATCGATCTCAAAAGGCTGCCACTGGCGCGGCGCAGCGCACTGATGCACCGTCAGCACTCCAAAGATCTGCCCCTCCAGACTGAGGGGAACTCCAACGGCGGCCTGAATCTGGGCACGATCGTAATACTCTGCCATCCAGGGCGTCTTTTCAACTTGCTCGGTGTCGTGGATTACGCGCACTCCTTCTCGCTCAAACAGCGCTCGTGCCTCCTGCACAGCGACGGGATCAACAGTGTGGTGCAGCATGGATGGCCAGGGAGGATCAACAGATTCAGCCACAACACAGCAACTCCCACTCGGCGCAAAGGAAGAGATGAGAACTCGGTCGGACTGGAGAAACTGCCGCACTTCCGCCACGGTGGTGTTGAGAATTTCCTCCAGGTTCAGCGATCGTCGAATTCGCAAGGACATTTGCGCCAGCAGGCGCTCGCGACTGGCGGCTTGGCGCAGTTTTGCCTCGGCCGCTTTGCGATCGGTCACGTCGTAGGCGGTGGCCATTCCCGCAGGCTGCCCTTGCAGTTCCACTACGCCGGCCGTGAAGTCAATCCAGCGTTCCTGTCCCGATTTAGTCAAAATCTTAATCTCATAGCGAGAAGGTACAGCATCGCCCCGTTGCCGCCCCAAGCCGCGTTGCCGCACCAGCGATCGAAAATCTGGATGGGCGAGATCCCAAAAGTCCCGTTCCAGCAATTCGGCGCAGCTGTACTCCGTGATCCGCTCGGTAGCAGGGTTCGCATAGCGTAGTCGGGAACCCTGGTAGATCATAAAAGCGCAGGCGGCGGTTTCTGCCACCACTCGAAACTGGGCTTCGCTTTCTCGCAGCGCCATTTCGGCCTGCTTGCGGACGGTAATGTCTTGGACTGTGCCCGTCATTCCTGTAGGGCTGATTTCCACTTGCTCAGAAACCAGACGCTCTGCACCCCCCGGTTGAACAATACGGTAGTTGAGATGGTAGGGAACCCGATCGACGATTGCTTGCTGCACCGCCCGTTGCAGTTGGGGGCGATCTTCCGGGTGAACCGCCTGTAGAAACTCTTCCAGACTGGGCAAAATCTCCCCAGGAACCCGACCCAAAATCCGGTAAAGCTCGTCCGACCACTGGAGGTGAGGTGAGGCGATCGCGGCTCCAGGGTTACAGGGACACAGATCGAGATCCCAGTTTCCCAATTGAGCAATACGCTGGGCATTGAGCAGACTTGCTTCCCGCTTGCGAAGCAAGTCTTCAGCTTGCTGTCGCTCGGCCACCGCCGCCGCCAGCACCAGTCCCATTGTGGTCATCACGCCGATGAAAGCTTGCAGCAGCAGCACTGCTTGGACTCCATCGCCCCCACTTTTTGCCAGAAAGGGGCCACTGCCTTCTGCCATACCCCAGACGGCAACGCTGGAAACGATCAGACCGCCCAGCACTGTCCCCCGCTGCCCCAATCGCAAAGCCGCCCAGACAATGAGGGGAAACGGCAGATACTCCAGAGGATAGTAGGCGATCGCGGCTTGACGAGGCGAATGAAACACCGTCCAACTCACTCCCATCAGCAAGGCTCCCCAAGCCAGCATCTCCACAAGCTGCTGACGCAACAGCAGCGGTAGCCCCCTACGGAACATCTCCCCCACGGGTATCGATCTGCCTAGCCAGGACAGCAGAAGCGGCGCAAACACTAGGACTCCTAAACCGTCGCCTAGCCAAACCCGACCCCACTGAGCACCCACACCCCACGGCTCCAAACCCGTTGTGCCAGTGAGGGTACGGAGGGAGGCGTTGACGATCGGAGCCAGCACGGCCGCTACCACCACAAACCCCAGCACATCCCGCACCGTCCGCAGCGAGGAACGGAATTTGAAAGCTTGCAGTAGCGCGCTTGCCCCAACCGCCGCTAAAGTGCTGCCCGTAGCTGCGATCGTTGCTCCGCTCCAGGAATTTCCTCTAGACAACTCAAACAGCAGGATTCCCAGAGCCACTCCGATCCAAACGTGCCGCCCATACAGCAGCAATACTGCCAACGCAATCCCTGCGGGACACCAGAGGGGAGGTGCATTGCTGAGATTGGGTAAAGCAACAGCCAGCTTTGCTGAGGCAAAACCAGCAAACGCGATCGCCACTACTGTCCCCAGGTATTTCAAAGATCTGATCAAAGATCTGGGCATCAAGGGCACGATTGCTTGGGAAAGAGGAGAGTTCGCGTCATCAGTTCTGCTATGGGTCTGCTATGGGATTGAGGAAGAGCAGGCTGATCGCTGCTCATCCTAGCTTGACTTCTCCCAGCTTGAACTGGTTGCGGAAGCCATAGCTTCCTCCATTGGGGTGAGCGCCTTTGTCCTCAAGCTGGCTCGGATTTCGCTGGGTTAACAATATGAAGTTTTGTCTCATCCTGCTTCGGTGCAATGTCGAGGTTGCTTCTTTCGGTACAGGAACCATAGGTTGATCGTCAATACGATGTACACATATCGCAATGATTTTTAGGAGCTTAATCCAATGGAATCTCGTCCCAGCACCGACTTACCTCCCGTCGCTTTAGAGTACAACGGCAGAGATCGCAATGCATTTTTGTTCGGCTGGAATCCCCAAGCTGAATTATGGAATGGTCGCCTTGCAATGATTGGCTTTGCTGCTTACCTAGCTTGGGACTTGGCTGGCTTCAGCGTTCTACGTGACGTGCTGCGTTTGGTCGGTTACTAGAGCAGTTGACAGATAGGTAATGTAGATTGAAGCGAACGTAGGAAGTAGAGTTGTGGATCAGGGACATCTGACCGCAGCTTTACTTCTTACGTTTGTTGCTGTCTGGAATAGCTAATCAGGCTGGAGCAATCAAGCAGCAGGGGATTATTTCACCTGAGTAACTCGCCAACTCAATTTCAAGTTAATCCAGAAGTTCCAGAGAGTAACGATGGCGATCGCCAGCAGGTTTGAGATGTAGGGATTGATGTTAAGCAGGTTAACAAACACGTTTAGCAGCAGCACATTCAGCACTAATCCCATCAAGCACACAGCGTTGAACTTGAGGAAACGGCGAAACCTTGGCCCCCATCCTCCTTGATGGCTAGAAATGTCCCTGAAAGTCCAGAGGTCATTCCACAAAAAGTTGTTCACGATCGCTACTTCGCCAGCGATGATTTTGCTCCGGCTGAGGGCCCAGCCCAATGATGTTGGGTCGCTGAGCAGATAGAACACCGCCATATCCACAAACACGCCGCTCAAGCCCACCAGGCCAAAGCTTAAGAAGCGTTTGACAGGAAACTGTACCGCACGACGGAGTTTGCTGATTCGACCTCGCGATCGCAGTTTGGCCAAGTGCAGCAAGTAGTCTCTGTACTGCTTCCAAGTGACTTTGCTCTCGCCCTCTAACCGCTCCTGAAACACGTAGCCCACTTCTGCTACAGTCTCTACCTCGCCGCGCCCCAGCACCTCCAGCAGGATCTTGTAGCCTACGGGGCTGAGAGCTTTGTGGGTGATCGCGCTGCGCCGAACCATGAAGAAGCCGCTCATGGGGTCGGTGACTCGCCCCAGCACATTTGGCAAAATTACCAGTCCCAGCATTTGGGCCCCTCGTGACAGGATTCGCCGTGCGAAGCTCCAGTTGCTTACTCCACCGCCTTCAACGTGCCGACTGGCCACTGCCATATCTGCGCCATTGTCGATCGCCTGTAACAGTTTAAGCAAGGTTTCAGGAGGGTGCTGCAAGTCCCCGTCAATCACGCCCAGAACGTCTCCTTGGGCAGCTTGCCAGCCCCGGATGACGGCTGTAGAAAGTCCGCGTTCTAGTTGCCGCCGCATCACTCGCAGTTTGGGGTAATCTGCCGTCAAGGCCTCAGCCAGCTTCCAAGTGCCGTCAGGACTGTTATCGTCCACAATAATTAATTCATAGCTGCCTCCTGTTGGTTCTTCCAGTAAGCCTGAAAGGATGCGAACTATGTTCTCAACGTTTCTTGCTTCGTTGTAGGTTGGCACAACAAGGGAGAGATGCACCGATCGCGGCGAATCCAGTCCGGCAGTTGAGGGATGACTCGACTGTTGCTCTGGAATAATCAGCTCACCAACCGGAGGTTCTAGGAGAGAGGCGTTCATGCTGTGAGTCCTTGTGGCACTGGGTTCTTCGGAGCCGTTGCTCCGATTTTTCTCTAGGGGGCTGTTCGTTCGACTATCTTGCTTCAACGAAGATACACCTTATAGATTCACGAAAGGTAAAAATCTTACAAAAACCTTGCACATCCGTAGAAGCTGTAAAGGGAATCTTCAGCGATTTGTCTGTTCAGACTTGATTGGTTATTTAGTCTATTTCATTACTGGGGCAAGCCTTACTAAAACAAGCCTACTGATGCGTCCAGAAACGAATCGCTTCTGTCGGTAAACCCATCCCGGAAAGACGGTTTGCCGAACAAAAGATTGCACGGTTTGCAAGCTGATTAGCGGAAACCACAACTGGCATATTACGGTTTCCGCCAATGCCACGATCGCGCACCTAGCCCTACAGTAGAAACATCAGGAAGGCGCAGAAGATAAACGGCCTAGATTAGGCTCTTTAGCAACTTCTTGGCTTTAATCCCTACTCTTTCAATTCCAATGCTGAACCGCCACAGATTTTCTCCGCGTATAACTCGACAAAATCTTTCAACGATTCCAGCAATTTCAGGAGGACTTAAACCCATGACTCTTATTCGTTGGCAACCCTGGCAAGAAGTGGAAACTTTTTCTCGGCAACTTGATCGCTTGCTGGATGACGTGGTTCCCACCAGCCGCAACACTAATCCCCACACTCCCCCAATCGAACTCAAGGCAACTGATACAGATGTGATTCTGCGGGCCGAGCTTCCTGGCATTGATGCTAAGGATCTTGATATTCAGGTAACTCGTGAAGCTGTAGCGATCGCTGGGGAATATCGCACTGAAACCAGAACTGAAGATGGGCAGGTTTTCCGCTCCGAGTTTCGCTCTGGCAGTTTTCGCCGCGTTGTGCCTTTGCCCGTCGAAGTGCAGAACGACAAAGTGAGCGCTCAGTTCAAAGATGGCATCTTGACCCTGACTCTGCCCAAGCGCAAAGACGATCGCTACCAGGTTGTGAAAATTAACCTGACTGGTGAGGCTACTGCTCTCGACCAGGAGTCCAGTAGTGTTGATTCTGCTGAACAGCCTGCTCCCGAAGTAGTCATCACTAACGACGTTTGGGCTGAAGCTAACTGAGTAATGACTGAGTAATGTTGGTGAGGGGGAGCCACTTGGCTCCTCACCCCCCACCCCTTGTTCGGTAAACACGCCTTCATCGAAACCACTGATCGCGATCAGTATAGAGACATAAGAAGGCGCATCGCGTTGACTCTGGCGGCGATCGCAGCCGATTCCGACAGTCCCTAACCCTGTTCGTTTCGCGCTCAACGGCTGACCGCTACCCCTCATAAGTTCTTTTTGTATTGGATGGAGCCGTAGTTCAAATGGCAAAAGTTGTCGGAATTGACTTAGGAACCACAAACTCCTGCGTTGCTGTGATGGAGGGTGGCAAGCCCACTGTCATTGCTAACGCCGAAGGGTTCCGCACTACCCCCTCTGTAGTCGCCTTTGCTAAGAATGGCGATCGTCTCGTTGGTCAGATTGCCAAGCGTCAGGCAGTCATGAACCCTGAAAACACTTTCTATTCGGTGAAGCGCTTCATCGGTCGCCGCCACAACGAAGTGGAGCATGAAGCTACCGAAGTCTCCTACAAAGTTCTCAACGTCAACGGCAACGTTAAGCTGGATTGCCCTGCTGCTGGCAAGCAGTTCGCCCCGGAAGAAATCTCGGCGCAAGTGCTACGGAAGCTAGTGGAAGATGCCAGCAAGTATCTGGGTCAGACCGTTACCCAAGCAGTGATCACGGTTCCCGCTTACTTCAACGACTCCCAGCGTCAGGCTACTAAAGACGCAGGTAAGATTGCCGGAATCGAAGTGCTGCGGATCATCAACGAGCCGACGGCAGCTTCTCTAGCCTACGGTCTGGACAAGAAGACTAACGAAACCATTCTGGTGTTTGACTTGGGCGGCGGTACGTTCGACGTATCTGTGCTGGAGATCGGCGATGGCGTGTTTGAAGTGCTGGCTACCTCTGGCGACACCCATTTGGGCGGCGACGACTTCGACAAGAAAATTGTGGATTACCTAGCCGAGGAGTTCCGGCGCTCCGAGGGCATTGACCTTCGGAAGGATAAGCAAGCCCTGCAACGTCTGACGGAAGCGGCTGAGAAAGCCAAGATTGAACTTTCCAGTGTTACCCAAGCTGAGATTAACCTGCCCTTCATCACGGCAACTCAGGACGGGCCGAAGCATCTGGATACAACTCTGACCCGCGCTAAGTTTGAAGAACTCTGCGCTGACTTGATCGATCGCTGCCGCGTCCCAGTGGAAAACGCTCTGCGGGATGCCAAGCTGGATAAGAGCAACATTGATGAGGTGGTGCTGGTGGGTGGTTCCACCCGGATTCCCGCTGTGCAGGAAATCGTCAAGCGCACTCTGGGCAAAGATCCAAACCAGAGCGTTAACCCGGATGAAGTGGTGGCAGTTGGTGCAGCCGTGCAAGCGGGCGTTCTTTCTGGCGAAGCCGGAACCGAAGGTTTGCTGCTGCTGGATGTCTCTCCCCTCTCTTTGGGTGTGGAAACTTTGGGCGGCGTGATGACCAAAATCATCCCCAGAAACACGACAATCCCCACTAAGAAGTCGGAAGTCTTCTCTACTGCCCAGGACGGTCAAGCCAATGTGGAAATTCGCGTTCTGCAAGGAGAGCGCGAGATGGCTAATGACAACCGCGAGTTGTCCACTTTCCGGTTGGACGGAATTCCCCCGGCTCCGCGAGGTGTTCCCCAGATCGAAGTGATCTTCGACATCGACGCGAACGGCATTCTGTCCGTGACTGCGAAGGACAAAGGCACAGGCAAAGAGCAATCCGTGACGGGCATTGGTGCTTCCACTTTGGACAAAACTGATGTTGAGCGGATGGTGCGAGAAGCTGAGAACAATGCTTCCACGGACAAAGAGCGCCGGGAACGGATTGACCTGAAAAACCAGGCTGATTCTCTTGTTTATCAGGCTGAAAAGCAGATTAACGAGTTGGGTGACAAAGTACCCGCCGCCGACAAATCCAAAGTCGATGGTCTGGTTAGCGATCTGAAAACCGCGATCGCTCAAGAAGACCACGATCGCATCAAGGCTGTGCAAACTGAGCTGCAACAGGCGCTCTACACGATCGGCAGCAATATCTACCAGCAATCTGGTGGTGGCGCTGATGCAGGTACTCCTCCTCCAGGAGCCGACCCGACCTCCAGCGCTAGCGGCGGTGATGACGTGATTGACGCGGACTTCACTGAGTCCAAGTAGTTCAATCCAAATCCGTTAGGTGAGCGTAGTTGTTTATAAAGCTCCTTAACAAATCAGGGCTGACGGTATCCAATGGGTGCTGTCAGTCCTTTTTTTGCTGTTGCTTTTCTTTTGCTGTTGCTCAAGATAAGCTGTAATCGAACTTACTCAAAAGCAATCAAGCAAGAGTGTTTAGCAGCGATGTTAAGTTTGCATTAACTCGCTGGCAAGAAGGCGTAATCTGTATATCCCTTCTCTGCTCCCTCTTTGCCTTGTCCATAGAAGGTCTTGGGGTCAGGTTCATTGAGCGGTGCGCTGTGTTCCAAGCGCTTGGGTAAATCGGGGTTGGCGATAAACGGCTTCCCAAAGGACACTAAATCGGCATCGCCCTGCGCCAGAGCCGCATTTCCTTTACTGCGATCGTAGCCGCCGTTGGTAATCACCGTTCCCTGAAACAGAGGACGAAAGCGAGACGTAACCGGATTAAGCACCGCTTTCTGTAAATCGGCTTCATTAGGTTCCATCAAGTGAATGTACGCCAACCTAAATGGGTTCAACC
Organism: Thermosynechococcaceae cyanobacterium; assembly: GCA_036703905.1. Classification (GTDB taxonomy): domain Bacteria; phylum Cyanobacteriota; class Cyanobacteriia; order Leptolyngbyales; family Leptolyngbyaceae; genus DATNQR01. The sequence goes on along the minus strand of DATNQR010000527.1, from coordinate 1,115 downwards.
TTTTGATCACATAGCCAAAGGTAGCTTCTGGATCAGAATCACCCATACCGTAGAACGTGTTGCTTGGAGAGAGCTTGATCCCAACCCGATCGCCACCCCAAACATCAACAACTGCGCCAACCACTTCCAACAAAAACCGGGCCCGATTCTCGATCGAGCCACCATACTCATCAGTGCGATGGTTAGAACCATCCTGCAAAAATTGATCAATGAGGTAGCCAAATGCACCATGCAATTCCACACCGTCGAACCCTGCCGCTTTTGCGTTTTCTGCCCCTTGTCGGAACTGCTCAACAATTTCAGCAATTTCGTGGGTTTCTAGGGCACGGGGTGGTTCCATTTGCACTTTGCCGATCGGGGTATGCAATTCTCCCACTGCCGCGATCGCGCTCGGCCCTATGGGTTGTTCACCTTTTAACAAAGATGGATGCGAAATCCTTCCAGCGTGCCAAAGCTGTAGAAAAACTCGCCCACCTGCTTGATGCACTGCATCAGTTACGAGTTTCCAGCCTTCTACTTGAGCAGGCGAGTAGATGCCGGGACAGTTCATGTAGCCTAGACTCAAAGGCGAAACCATCGCACACTCAGTCACAATGAGTCCGGCAGAAGCCCGTTGAGCGTAGTAGGTGGCGTTGAGCGACCAGGGCACAGTGCCATCAGCTCGCAAGCGCGTCATCGGAGCCATGACGATACGGTTAGGCAATTCGTAAGCGCCAAGCTTAACGGGGCTAAACAGGGTTACGTCTGATGTCATAGGTGTTACGGCAAGTTAAGGTAACTCTAGAAGCGATGCTGGATTGGACGGGCTAGAGGGAAAACGGTCGATCGTAAAGCGCAGCTTAGAAAACCTAGAAGCCAAAACCACTCAAGTCTCAAGACAGGGACAGATCCAGAACATCTCCGACGATCGCTCCCAGTACAATGAAGGCACTGAAGTCTTGGATGGCATCATGCTAACTGTTCAACCCCGTCCTTTCACAGTCACTGAGTATCACCGCATGAGCGAGTTGGAGATTCTCGCACTAGGGGAACGAACTGAACTTCTGGATGGACAAATTATCGTCATGGCTGCGAAAGGAACGGCTCGCAGTTCTGCAACTACCTTAACCCAAGAC